>NZ_JBPQTK010000109.1:0-21195 GCF_051386315.1 Micromonospora sp. URMC 107 | reverse complement strand
CGACGACACCGCCGCCCGACGCGGCCGGTCCACCTGCGGCCACGGGGTGGGCTCGGTGGCGAGGGCCACCGCCCCGGAGGTCCAGTCGATGTGCGGGGACGGCTCGTCCACGTGCAGGGTCGGCGGGACCAGGCCGTGCCGCATCGCCATGATCATCTTGATCACGCCGGCGACGCCGGCCGCGGCCTGGGCGTGCCCGATGTTCGACTTGATGGAACCGAGCCACAGCGGCTCCCGGCCCTGCCGGTCCTGCCCGTAGGTGGCCAGCACGGCCTGCGCCTCGATCGGGTCGCCCAGCGTCGTTCCGGTGCCGTGCGCCTCGACCACGTCGACGTCGGCGGCGGAGAGCCGCGCCGACGCGAGGGCCTGGCGGATCACCCGTTGCTGCGACGGACCGTTCGGCGCCGTCAGGCCGTTCGACGCGCCGTCCTGGTTCACGGCGCTGCCGCGTACCACGGCCAGGATGCGCCGGCCCTCGCGCCGCGCGTCGGAGAGGCGCTGCACCAGCAGCACGCCGACGCCCTCGGACCAGCCCGTGCCGTCGGCGGACGCCGCGAACGACCGGCACCGGCCGTCGGCCGAGAGGCCCCGCTGGCGCGAGAACTCCACGAACGTGCCCGGCGTCGCCATCACCGTCACACCGCCGGCCAACGCCAGGTCGCACTCACCGCTGCGCAGCGCCTGCACCGCGAGGTGCAGCGCCACCAGGCTGGACGAGCACGCCGTGTCGACGGTCACCGCCGGCCCTTCGAGGCCGAACGTGTACGCCACCCGGCCCGACAGCACGCTGCCCGAGTTGCCGGTGCCGATGTAGCCCTCGACCTCGGGCGTCTCCATGAGCCGCGTCGAGTAGTCGTGGTAGATGACGCCCGCGAACACACCGGTCCGGCTGCCTCGCAGGCCGGTCGGGTCCAGGCCCGCCGACTCGAACGTCTCCCAGGACGCCTCGAGCAGCAGCCGGTGCTGCGGGTCCATCGCCAGGGCCTCGCGCGGCGAGATGCCGAAGAAGCCGGGGTCGAACTCCGCCGCGCCGTACAGGAAGCCGCCGTGGCGGGTGTACGAGGTGCCGGCGTGGTCGGGGTCCGGGTCGTACAGCGACTCCAGGTCCCAGCCCCGGTCGGCCGGGAACTCCCCGATGCCCTCCCCGCCGGTGCTGACCAGCTTCCACAGCTCGTCGGGAGACTCCACCCCGCCGGGGTAGCGGCAGGCCATGCCGACGATCGCGATCGCCTCGTCGGCGTCGCCGGCCGCCGCCTCGTCGGCAGCGACCGCGCCGGGCCGGGTGCCGGCGAGTTCCGCGTACACGTGGGCCGCCAGGACCTGCGGGGACGGGTAGTCGAACACCAGGGTCGAGGTGAGGCGCAGGCCGGTCGCGCCGTTCACCCGGTTGCGCAGCTCGACGGCGGTCAGCGAGTCGAAGCCCAGGTCCTTGAACGCCCGGTCGGCCGGCACCGCCTCCGCGCCGCCGTGCCCGAGCACCTGCGCGACCAGGCCCCGGATCAGCTGGTCGACCTGCGCGAGGCCGTCCTCGGCGCTGAGGCCGGCGAGCCGGTCGGCCCAGCCGCCGGCGCCCTGTCCGGCGCGGCGGCGGGTCGTCGCCACGTCGACCAGGTTGCGCAGCATCGGCGGTACGACCGCGCCGGCGGCCGCCGCCCGCAGCGCGGGTACGTCGATCACGGCCGGCACCAGCACCGCCCGCTCGGCCCCCACCGCAGCGTCGAAGAGTTCCAGCCCGGTGCGGGCGTTCATCGGCCGGAGTCCGGCGCGCGCCGTCCGGGCCCGGTCGTTGCCGCCGATGGACGCGGCCATGCCGGCGGTGTCCCACATGCCCCACGCCAGGCTCACCGCCGGCAGACCGAGCTGCCGCCGGTACACCGCCAACCCGTCCAGGAACGCGTTACCCGCCGCGTACGCCGACTGACCCGGCGAACCGAGCACACCCGCCACCGACGAGAACATGACGAACAAGTCCGGGTCCAGGGACGCCGTCGCCTCGTGCAGCAGCCAGCCCGCCGACACCTTCGGCGCCAACACCCCGGAAAGACGCTCGTCGGTGACCCGCTCGATCACGCCGTCGTCCAGGACACCCGCGGTGTGCACCACACCCGCCAGGCGACCTGCGGCAGCGATCTCGCCGACCAGCCCGAACACCTGGTCCCGGTCCGTCACGTCACAGGCCACCACCCGCACCGACGCGCCCAGCGCGGACAGCCGCTCCGACAACTCACCGGCACCCGCGGCCTCCGGGCCACGCCGCGACACGAGCACGAGTGAGCGCACGCCGTGCACCGACACCAGATGCTCCGCCACCAGCGCCCCGAGTGCACCCGTACCGCCGGTCACCAGCACCGCGCCGTCACCGACCACGGGAGCGTCCGCCGGCGCCGGGGCGACCGCGCGCACCAGGCGCGGCACGAACACCGCGCCGGAGCGGACGACCAGCTGGCCGCCGGCCGGGTCCGCGGCGAAGCGGGCCAGGATGCCCAGCACGCCGGGGTTCATCGCGTCGTCGACGTCGGCCAGGACGATGCGGCCCGGGTGCTCGGACTGCGCCGCGCGCAGCAGGCCCCACACGGCCGCGGCCGCCAGGTCGGTCACCCGGTCCTCGTCGCGGACGGCCACGGCGCCCCGGGTCACCACCACGAGCTTCGAGTCCGCCAGCGCATCGGCGGCCAGCCACGCCTGCACCAGGCCCAGCACGTCGGAGGTCACCGTGCGTACGGCCTCCGCCGGGTCGGCGTCGTCGGCGTTCGATGCGGCCGGCGTGAACAGCAGCAGGCGCGGCGGCGTGATGCCGGCGTCGATCGCGGCCCGCAGCTGCCTGATCGTCTCGGCGGAGGGACCGCCGGGGACGCCCGGCAGGGCCGGCCCGCCCAGCACCGCCCAGCCGGAGGCGTCGTCGACCGCCTCGGCCTCCTCGGCCTGCCAGGCCACCTCGAACAGCGAACGGGACGCCGCGCTCGCGGCGGCCACGCCCGTCAGCTCCCGCAGGACGAGGGAGTCCACCGACACCACCGGCGCGCCCGCCTCGTCGCAGGCGACCAGCCGCACCCCGGAGCCGTTGCGGGTCAACCGCACCCGCAGCAGCCCCGCCCCCGAGGCGTGCACCTGCACACCCTCGAAGGCGAACGGCACCCGCGGCCCGCTCGACTCCTCCGTGCCGGGCAGCAGCCCGATCGGGTGCAGAGCGGCGTCCAGCAGCGCCGGGTGCACCCCGAACCGGGCGGCCTCCGCCGCCGCGTCGTCCGGCAGCGCCACCTCGGCGTACACGTCCTCCTCGGCGGTCCACACTCGACGCAGCCCCTGGAACACCGGCCCGTATGCCAGGCCGTGCCCGAGCAGCGCCGGGTACCAGCCCGCCAGGTCCACCTCGGCGGCGCCGGCCGGCGGCCAGGCGGCCGTCCTCGGCTCGTCCGCCGTCGCCGGTTCCAGCACGCCCTCCGCGTGGCGGGTCCAGCCCGCCTCGGGGTCGTCGTCCGGGCGGGAGTAGACGGCGACGGGGCGCTGCGGCGACTCCGACGCGGAGACCCGCACTTGGATCCGCACGGCGCCGGACTCGGGCAGCACCAGCGGCACCAGCACCGTCAGGTCGCGCAGCCGGGGCAGGCCCACCTCGTCGCCGGCGCGCACGGCCAGCTCCACCAGCGCCGTACCCGGGACCAGCGTCACGCCGGAGACCACGTGGTCGGCCAGCCAGGGGTGTGTGCTCAGGGAGATCCGGCCGGTCAGCACGACCTCGTCGTCGCCGGCCAGGTCCACCGCCGCGCCGAGCAGCCCGTGCCCCGCCACGGCGAGGCCGGCGCCGCTGACGTCACCGGCCCGCAGCCGGCCCACGGCCGGCCAGAAGCGCTGCCGCTGGAACGGGTACGTCGGCAGGTCGACCGGGCGGGTCGCGGCCGGCAGGAGGGCGGTCCAGGTGAACGGCACGCCGTGCACGTGCAGCTCCGCCAGCGCGTGGACCAGCGACACCGGTTCGGGCCGGCCGGGGCGCAGCGTCGCCACGACCGCCGCCGACGGCGCGGCGTCGTCGTCCGGCAGGCAGGCGCCCACCATGCCGGCGAGCACCGCGTCGGGACCGAGTTCGAGGAACGTACGGACGTTGCGCTCGCGGAGGCTCGCGACCCCGTCGGCGAACCGGACCGTCTCCCGGACGTGCCGGACCCAGTAGTCGGGGGTGCCGATCTCGTCGGGGTCGGCGACCTGGCCGGTCAGGTTGGACACGATCGGCAGGACGGGCCAGTGGAACGTCAGCCCGTCGAGCACCTGCCGGAACTCGGCCAGCATCGGCTCCATGAGCGGGCTGTGGAACGCGTGGCTGACGGTCAGCCGGCGGGTACGCGCGCCCCGCTCCCGCCAGACCCGCTCGACCTCGTCGAGCGCCTCGACGTCCCCGGAGACCACCACGGCGTTCGGGGCGTTCACCGCCGCGACGCCGACCCGGTCGGTCAGGCCCGCGATCGACTCGGCCACCGCGTCCTCGGCGGCGGCCACGGCGAGCATGCCGCCGCCGGCGGGCAGCGCCTGCATGAGCCGCCCGCGCGCGGCGACCAGCGCGCACGCGTCGGCCAGGCTGAACAGGCCGGCGACGTGGGCGGCGGCCACCTCGCCGATGGAGTGCCCGGCCACCAGGTCCGGCGCGACACCGAACGACTCGACCAGCCGGAACAGGGCCACCTCGACGGCGAACAGGCCCGCCTGGGTGAACACCGTCTGGTCCAGCAGCTCCGCCTCGGCCGTGCCCGCCTCGGCGAACAGCACCTCGCGCAGCGCACGCGGCAGCAGCGGATCCAGGTGCCCGCACACCTCGTCCAGGGCGGCGGCGAAGACCGGGAAGGCCGCGTACAGCTCGCGACCCATGCCGGCGCGCTGCGCGCCCTGACCCGAGAAGAGGACGGCGGTCCGTCCGGTCCGGGCCACCCCCCGCACGACGGCGGCCGAGGGCTCGTCGTCGGCCAGCGCGGCAAGGGCGGTGAGCAGTCCGGCGCGGTCGCCGGGCAGCAGCACCGCGCGGTGCTCGAAGACGCTCCGGCCGGTGGCGAGCGCCCGGCCGAGGTCGGCGACGGTGAGGTCCGGCTCGTCGTCGACCAGGGTCCGCAGCCGGTGCGCCTGTGCGCGCAGGGCGGCGTCGTCGCGGGCCGAGAGGACGCAGGCGACGAGGTCGCCCGGGACGGTCGTGGCGGGCGGTGCGTGCTGCGCCGGGGCGGGCTCCGGGGCCTGCTCGATGATGGTGTGCGCGTTGGTGCCGCTGATGCCGAACGACGACACCGCAGCGCGGCGCGGCCGGTCCGCGGCGGGCCACGGCCGCGCCTCGGTGAGCAGGGCGACCGACCCGGTCGTCCAGTCGATGTGCGGGGACGGCTTCTCGGCGTGCAGGGTCGGCGGCAGCATGCCGTGCCGCATCGCCAGCACCATCTTGATCACGCCGGCGACGCCGGCCGCCGCCTGGGCGTGGCCGATGTTGGACTTGACCGACCCCAGCCACAGCGGCCGGTCCTGCGGCCGGCCCTGCCCGTACGTGGCCAGCAGCGCCTGCGCCTCGATCGGGTCGCCCAGGGCGGTGCCGGTGCCGTGCGCCTCGACGGCGTCCACGTCGGTCGTGGCGAGCCGGGCGTTGGCGAGTGCCTGCCGGATCACCCGCTGCTGGGCGGGGCCGTTCGGCGCGGTCAGGCCGCTGCTGGCGCCGTCCTGGTTCACCGCGCTGCCGCGGACGACGGCGAGGACGCGGTGGCCGTTGCGCTGCGCGTCGGAGAGGCGCTCCAGCAGGAGCATGCCGACGCCCTCGGCGAAGCCGGTGCCGTCGGCGCCCGCGCCGAACGCCTTGCACCGCCCGTCGGGCGACAGGCCGCGTTGCCGGGAGAACTCGGTGAGCATGCCGGGGGTGGACATGACGCTCACCCCGCCGGCGAGCGCGAGCCGGCACTCGTCCTGCCGCAGCGCCTGGGTGGCCAGGTGCAGCGCCACCAGCGACGACGAGCAGGCGGTGTCGACGGTGACGGCGGGACCCTCGAGGCCGAACAGGTACGAGATCCGGCCGGAGGCGACGCTGCCGGCGCTGCCGTTGCCGACGTGGCCGCCCAGTTCGTCGTCGGTGCCCGCGGCCTGGGAGGCGTAGTCGTGGTAGATGAGCCCGACGTAGACGCCGGTGCTGCTGCCCCGCGCCGAGTGGGGGTCGATCCCGGCCCGTTCGAAGGCCTCCCAGGACGTCTCCAGCAGCAGCCGCTGCTGCGGGTCCATCGCGAGGGCCTCCCGGGGGGAGATCCCGAAGAAGGCGGCGTCGAACTGCGCGGCGTCGTGCAGGAAGCCGCCCTGGCGCGGTACGGAGGCGTCGTCCTCGCCGCCCGCGCGCAGGTCGTCGAGGTTCCAGCCCCGGTCGGTGGGGAAGGGCGAGATGACGTCGGCGCCGGCGGTGACCACGTCCCAGAGCTGCTCGGGGGTCTGCACGTCGCCCGGGAACCGGCAGGCCATGCCGATGATGGCGATCGGCTCGTCGAGGGCGGCGGCGGTGCCGACCGCGGCGGGCCGGTCCACGGCGGCCGCGCCGCCGAGTTCCTCGTCGAGGAACTCGGCGAGCACCACCGGGGTGGGGTAGTCGAACGCCACGGTCGCGGGCAGCCGCAGCCCGGTCGCGGCGGAGAGCCGGTTGCGCAGCTCCACCGAGGTGAGCGAGTCGAAGCCCAGTTCCTTGAAGGCGCGCTGGGCGTCGACGCCGTCGGCCGAGCGGTGCCCGAGCACGGCCGCCACGCTGGTGGACACCAGGTCGAGCAGGTGCCCGCGCCGCTCCGCCGGGCTGAGCAGCGCCAGCCGGTCCCGCACCGAGGCGGTGTCCGCCAGGCCGCGGCCCACCGCGCGCCGGGCCGGGCCGGTGGCCCGGACCACGTCACGCAGCAGGCTGGGTACGGGCTGGCCGGTCGGCCGCGACGCCGCCGGCGGCAGGTTCATGAGGACGAGGTGCGCGTTGCCGCGCTGCCGCGCCAGCTCGAAGAGCGCCACGCCCTGCCGGTCGGTCAGCGGAGCGCTGGTGGCGCGGATCGCCTTGCGGTGTTCGGTGCCGCCCAGGTGCGCGGTCATGGCGCTGCTGGTGGCCCAGAGGCCCCAGGCGAGGCTGGTGGCGGGCAGGCCCTGCTCCCGGCGGTGCCGGGCGAGGGCGTCGAGGAACGCGTTGGCGGCCGCGTAGTTGGCCTGCCCCGGGGAGCCGAGGGTGGCCGCCACGGAGGAGAACAGCACGAACGCGGCCAGGTCCAGGTGGCGGGTGGCCTCGTGCAGCGCCCAGCCGGCGTCCACCTTCGGCGTCAGCACGGCGTGCAGGGCCGGCGCGTCGAGCGAGCCGATGGTCGCGTCGGCGATCACCCCGGCGGTGTGGACCACCGCGGTCAGCGGGTGCGCCGGCTCCACCAGTTCCAGCAGCCGGGTCACCTGCGCGGGGTCGGCCACGTCGGCGGTGCCGACGGTGACCCGGGCGCCCGCGCGGGTCAGCTCCTCGACCAGGTCCCGGTACTGCTCGGGGCCGCGTCGGGAGGCCAGCAGCAGGTGCCGCGCCTGGCCGGTGGTGACGAGGTGCCGGGCGAACACGCCGGCGAGGGTGCCGCCGGCGCCGGTGATCAGCACGGTGCCGTCCGGGTCGGCGGGCGCGGGCACCCGCAGGACGACCTTGCCGATGTGCCGGGCCTGGCTGATGTGCCGCAGCGCCTGCCGGGCCTGCCGCACGTCCCACGCCCGTACGGGCAGCGGCCGCAGCGCGCCCTGCGCGAAGAGGGCGAGCACCTCGGTGAGCATCTCGCCGATGCGCCGGTGTCCGGCCTCGTTCAGGTCGAACGCGCGGTAGGTCACGCCCGGGTGCCGGGCGGCGACCACGTCGGGGTCGCGCAGGTCGGCCTTGCCCATCTCCACGAACCGGCCGCCGCGGGGCAGCAGCCGCAGCGACGCGTCGACGAACTCGCCGGCCAACGCGTCCAGCACCACGTCCATCCCGGCGCCGCCGCTGGCCGCGCCGAAGGTCTGCTCGAACTCGGTGGTCCGCGACGAGGCGATCCGCTCGTCGGCCACTCCCAGGCCGCGCAGCACGCCCCACTTGCCAGGGCTGGCGGTGGCGTACACCGTCGCGCCCCAGTGCCGGGCGAGCTGGATGGCGGCCATGCCGACGCCGCCGGCGCCGTTGTGGATCAGCACCGACTCGCCGGCCCGCAGGTCGGCGAGGTCGCGCAGCGCGTAGTACGCGGTCAGGAAGACCACCGGCACGGAGGCGGCCTGCGCGAAGGACCAGCCGGCGGGGATCTTCGCGACGAGGTCGCGGGTGGCGATCACCTCGGGAGCGAAGGCGGGCTCGAACATGCCGAGCACCCGGTCGCCGGGCGCCAGGTCGGTCACGCCGGGGCCGACCTCGACCACGACGCCCGCGCCCTCGCTGCCCATCACGGCCGTCGGATCGGGGTACATCCCGAGGCCGATCAGCACGTCCCGGAAGTTGACCCCGGCCGCGCGCACGGCGATGCGCACCTGGCCCGCGTCCAGGGCGACGGCCGT
Organism: Micromonospora sp. URMC 107; assembly: GCF_051386315.1. Lineage (NCBI taxonomy): Bacteria > Bacillati > Actinomycetota > Actinomycetes > Micromonosporales > Micromonosporaceae > Micromonospora > Micromonospora sp. URMC 107. The sequence continues at coordinate 12,675 of NZ_JBPQTK010000109.1, read as the reverse complement.
GGCGGGCACCATGCCGATGCCGTCCAGGGTGCCGGGGCTGACCGCCCCGACCCGCCACAGCCCGGCCGGCGGGACGAGTTCCTCGGCGGCCGTGCCGGCGGGCCGGCCCAGGCGGGGGGTGCGCACCTCGTCGCCGCGTACGGCCACCTGACCGCCGGTGGCCGACGGGTCCTCGGCCACAGCGGCCAGCACGGCGAGGGTGGCCGGGGTGAGTTCGCCGTCGACGTCGGCGAGGACGATCCGCCCCGGGTGTTCGGACTGCGCGGAGCGCAGCAGGCCCCAGACCGCCGCGCCGGGCAGGTCCCGCAGCGCGTCGGCCGGGGTGGCGGCCACGGCGCCGCGGGTCAGCACCACCAGGGTCGTGTCGGCCAGGGCCGCGCTGTCCAGCCAGGACCGCACCACGGCCAGGACCCGGGCGGTGACCGTACGGACGAGGTCAGGCAGGTCGCCCTCCGGCGTGCCGGCGCGCACCGGGAGGACCAGCGCGCGGGGCGCCTCGGCCGAGCCGGCCGAGACCGCCGCGGTCAACTCGTCGACGGTCGGGAAGACCGGCGTGGCCAGGCCCGCCGGCGCGTTCCCGTCGCCGAGCAGCGCCCAGCCGGAGACGTCCCGCGCCGGGGTGACCGGCTCGGTCTGCCACGTCACCTCGAACAGCGACCGCTCCGCGGCCTCGGCGCCGGAGGCGTCGGTCATCTCCCGCAGGGCGAGCGACTCGACGGAGACCACCGGCGCGCCGGACTCGTCGCCGGCCACCAGCCGCACGCGCGAGCCCGACCGGGTCAACCGCACCCGCAGCGTCCTGGCGCCGGACGCGTGCACCTGCACGCCCTCGAACGCGAAGGGCACGCGCGGTCCGCCGGACCGCTCGGTCAGCAGCAGCCCGACGGGGTGCAGCGCGGCGTCCAGCAGTGCCGGGTGCACGGCGAAGCTGGCGGCGTCGGCGGCCGCCTCGTCCGGCAGGGTGACCTCGGCGTACGCCTCGTCGCCGGCGGTCCACAGCCGCCGCAGGCCCCGGAACGCCGGCCCGTAGGCCAGGCCGCGCTCCGCCAGCGCCGGGTACCAGCCGGCGAGGTCCACCTCGGTGCCCCCGGTGGGCGGCCAGGGGCCCACCGTCGGCTCGTCGGCGGCCTCCTCCAGCAGGCCGTCGGCGTGCCGCGTCCACGCGTCCTCGGGGTCGCCGTCGGGCTGCGAGTGCACCGCCACGGGCCGGGCGCCGGAGCCGTCGGCCGCGCCGACGCGCACCTGCACGCGGACCGCGCCCGAGTTCGGCAGCACCAGCGGCGCGGCGACGGTCAGCTCCCGGACCCGGGAGACGCCGACCTCGTCGCCGGCCCTGACCGCGAGCTCGACCAGGGCGGTGCCCGGCAGCACCAGCGCGCCGCCGACCACGTGGTCCGCCAGCCACGGATGCGTCGACGCCGACAGCCGGCCGGTCAGCACGACCTCGTCGTCACCGGCGAGGCGCACCGCCGCGCCGAGCAGCCCGTGCCCGGCCGCGCCCAGCCCCGCGCCCGACACGTCGCCGGTCGCGGACCGGTCGACCGCCGGCCAGAACCGCTCCCGCTGGAAGGCGTACGTGGGCAGGTCGACCGGGGCGGCGCCGGAGCCGGCGAACACGCCCGCCCAGTCGACGGGCACCCCGGCGACGTGCAGGTCGCCGAGGTTGGCCAGCAGCTGGCGCGGCCCGTTCTCGTCGCGGCGCAGCGAGCCCACCACCACGCCGGCGCCGGCGGCCCTGTCGAGCGCGTCCTGGACGGCCACCTTGAGCACGGGGTGCGGGCTGACCTCGACGAAGGCCCGGAAGCCCTGCTCGATCAGCCGGTCCACGACCGGCGCGAGCCGGACGGGTTCGCGCAGGTTGCGGTACCAGTAGTCCGCGTCGAGCTCGGCGGTGTCGATCAGCTCGCCGGTGACGGTGGAGTGGAAGGCCACCGTCGTGGACCGCGGGTCGACGGTGCCGAACCCGGCGGTCACGTCGTCGCGGATCGCGTCGACGTGGCCGCTGTGGGCCGCGAAGTCGACGGCGACCTGCCGGGCGCGGATGCCGCGCTCGGCGCAGTGCGCGAGCAGCTCGGCGACCGACGACGAGTCGCCGGCCACCACGGTCACGGCGGCGCCGTTGAGGGCGCCGACGGAGAGGCTGCCCCGCCACGGCGCGATGAGCTGCTCGGTGTCGGCGGCCGGGAGCGGGACGGAGACCATGCCGCCCCGGCCGGCGATCGCCAGCAGGCCGCGGCTGCGCGCCACGACGAGCCGCGCCGCGTCGGCGAGGGTCAGCGCGCCGGCGACGCAGGCGGCGGCGAGCTCCCCCTGCGAGTGCCCGACGACGGCGGCCGGTTCGATGCCGCACGAGCGCCAGAGCTGCGCGAGGGACACCATGACGGAGAAGAGCACGGGCTGGACCACGTCCACCCGGTCCAGGGGCGGCGCACCGGGCGCCTGCCGGAGCACGTCCTCGAGGGACCAGTCCACCAGCCGGGACAGCTCCTCGGCGCACTCCCCCATGTGCTGCCGGAAGACCGGCGAGGTCTCCAGCAGGTCCAGCGCCATCCCCGTCCACTGGGAGCCCTGGCCCGGGAAGACGAAGACGACCTTCGGCGCGGCGTCCACGCCGGCCGGCGAGCTGTCGGCGGAGGCGAGGGCGGCCAGTCGGGTGACCGCGTCGTCCCGGTCGGCGGCCACGACGACCGCGCGGTACGGGTGGTGGGCCCGCTGGGCGGCCAGGGAGAACCCGAGGTCGCGCGGGTCGAGGTCGGCGTCGGCGGCGAGCCGCTCGGCGAGGCGGGCGGCCTGCGCACCGAGCGCGCGGGGGCTCCGGCCGGACACGAGCAGGGGTACGGCGGCGGGCCCGACCAGGCCGGGAAGGTCTCCCGCCGGCGGGGGCGTCACCGGGGCCGGCTCGTCGGGCGCCTGCTCGATGATGGTGTGCGCGTTGGTGCCGCTGATGCCGAACGACGACACCGCCGCCCGGCGCGGCCGCTCGACCGCCGGCCACGGCCGCGCGTCGGTGAGCAGGGCGACCGCCCCGGCGCTCCAGTCGACGTGGGGCGACGGCTCGTCCACGTGCAGGGTCGGTGGCAGCACGCCGTGCCGCATCGCCAGCACCATCTTGATCACGCCGGCCACACCGGCCGCCGCCTGCGCGTGACCGATGTTCGACTTGATCGAGCCGAGCCAGAGCGGTTCCCCGCCGTCGCGGTCCTGCCCGTAGGTGGCCAGCACCGCCTGCGCCTCGATCGGGTCGCCGAGGACGGTGCCGGTGCCGTGCGCCTCGACGGCGTCCACGTCCGCCGGGGTCAGCCGCGCGTTCTCCAGGGCCTGCCGGATCACCCGCTGTTGCGACGGGCCGTTCGGGGCGGTCAGCCCGTTGGACGCGCCGTCCTGGTTGACCGCGGAGCCCCGCACCACGGCGAGCACCCGGTGTCCGTTGCGCCGGGCGTCGGACAGGCGCTCCACCAGCAGCATCCCCACGCCCTCGGACCAGCCGGTGCCGTCGGCGCCGGCGGCGAACGCCTTGCACCGCCCGTCCGGGGCCAGCCCACCCTGCCGGGAGAACTCGGAGAACATGCCGGGCTGCGCCATCAGCGCCACCCCGCCGGCCAGGGCCATGTCGCACTCGCCGCCGCGCAGCGCCTGGGCGGCGAGGTGCAGCGCCACCAGCGACGAGGAGCAGGCGGTGTCGACGGTGACGGCCGGGCCTTCGAGGCCGAACGTGTAGGCGACCCGCCCGGAGGCGACGCTGCCCGCCGTGCCGGTCAGCAGGTGCCCCTCGAGGCCGTCCAGGTCGTCGCGTCCGCTGGTGGCGTAGCCGGAGGAGGCGGCGCCGATGAAGACACCGGTGGCGGTGCCGCTGAGTGCGGTGGGGTCGATGCGGGCGTACTCGAAGCTCTCCCAGGCGGTCTCCAGCAGCAGCCGCTGCTGCGGGTCCATGGCGAGGGCCTCGCGGGGGCTGATGTTGAAGAAGCCGGCGTCGAAGTCGGCCGCGTCGTAGAGGAAGCCGCCCTGGTCGGTGACGGTGCCGCCCGCCTGGTCGCCGTCCGTGCCGTACAGCCGGTCGAGGTCCCAACCACGGTCGGTCGGGAACTCGCCGATCGCGTCGGCACCGGAGGTGACGAGCTGCCACAGTTGCTCGGGGGTGGCGACACCGCCAGGGTAGCGGCAGGCCATGCCGATGATGGCGATCGGCTCGTCGGCGTCGGCGGTGACGACCGTACGGACCGTGGGGCCGGCGCCGGTGGACGGGCCGAGCTGCGCGAACAGGTGGTCGGCCAGCCGGGCCGGGGTGGGGTGGTCGAAGGCCAGCGTGGCGGAGAGCCGCAGCCCGGTCGCGGCGCCCAGCCGGTTGCGCAGTTCCACCGAGGTCAGCGAGTCGAACCCGAGATCCTTGAAGGCCCGGGCGGCGGGGACCGCCTGCGCCGAGGCGTGACCCAGCACCGTGGCGGCCTGCCCGCAGACGAGGTCGACCAGCGCCTGGCGGGCGTCCGCCTCGGACAGACCGGCGAGCCGGTCGCGCCACGACGTCCCGGCGGTCGGCTGGTCGGTGGCCGCGCGACGCCGTCCGCCGCGCAGCAGGTGCCGCAGCAGCGGCGGTACGTGGCTCGCCTCGCCGGTGACCTGGAGTCGGGCCGCGACGACGACCGGCGGGACCGCCGGCAGGGCGGCGTCGAAAAGTTCGGCGCCCTCGGCCGCGGAGAGACCGCTCATCCCGACCCGCCGCAGCCGCTGCTGGTCGTCGCCGTCGAGGTGGGCGGTCATCGCGCTGGCGGTGGCCCACATGCCCCAGGCGATGCTGGTGGCGGGCAGCCCCTGCTGCCGGCGGTGCTCGGCGAGGGCGTCGAGGAACGCGTTGGCGGCCGCGTAGTTGCCCTGTCCCGGGGAGCCGAGGGTGGCCGCGACGGAGGAGAACAGCACGAACGCGGCGAGGTCCAGGTGCCGGGTGGCCTCGTGCAACGCCCAGCCGGCGTCCACCTTCGGCGCCATCACCGTACGCAGGGCCCGCTCGTCCAGCGAGCCGATGGTCGCGTCGGCGATCATCCCGGCGGTGTGCACCACCGCGGTCAACGGGTGCGCCGGGTCGATCCCGGCGATCAACGCGGTGACCTGCGCGGGATCGCTGACGTCGGCCGTCACGGCGGTGACGTCGGCGCCCGCGTCGGTCAGTTCCCGGACCAGGGTGGCGTAGTCGTCGGCGCCGGGCCGGCCGGGTTCGCGTCGGGAGGCCAGCAGCAGGTGGCGGGCCTGGCCGGTGGCGACCAGGTGTCGCGCGACCACGCCGGCCAGGGTCCCGGCCGCGCCGGTGACCAGCACGGTGCCCTCGGGGTCGAGGGGCGCGGGGATGCGGAGCACCACCTTGCCGACATGGCGGGCCTGGCTGACGTGCCGCAGCGCCTGCCGGGCCTGCCGCACGTCCCACGCCCGTACGGGCAGCGGCCGCAGCGCGCCCTGCGCGAAGAGGGCGAGCACCTCGGCGAGCATCTCGCCGATCCGGGTGCTGCCCGCCTCGTTCAGGTCGAACGCCCGGTACGCCACGCCCGGGTGGTCGGCGGCGACCGCCTCCGGGTCGCGCAGGTCGGCCTTGCCCATCTCCACGAACCGGCCGCCCCGCGGCAGCAGCCGCAGCGACGCGTCGACGAACTCACCAGCCAACGCGTCCAGCACCACGTCCACCCCGGCGCCACCGGTGGCCGCGCCGAAGACCTGCTCGAACTCCGTGGTCCGCGACGACGCGATCCGCTGCTCGGCCACCCCGAGGCCACGCAGCACGCCCCACTTGCCGGGGCTCGCCGTCGCGTGGACGGTGGCGCCGAGGTGGTGCGCGAGCTGGATGGCGGCCATGCCGACGCCGCCGGCACCGTTGTGGATCAGCACCGACTCGCCGGCCCGCAGGCCGGCCAGGTCGCGCAGCGCGTAGTACGCGGTCAGGAAGACCAGGGGGACGGACGCCGCCTGGGTGAAGGTCCAGCCGGCGGGCATCTTGGCGATGCGCTCCCGGTGGGCGACCGCCTGCGGGCTGAACCCGAGTTCGAACATGCCCATCACCCGGTCGCCGGGCGCCAGGTCGGTCACGCCGGGGCCGACCTCGACCACGACGCCCGCGCCCTCGCTGCCCATCACGGCCGCCGGATCCGGGTACATCCCCAACGCGATCAACACGTCGCGGAAGTTCACCCCCGCCGCGCGCACGGCGATGCGCACCTGGCCCGCGTCCAGCGCCCGGGGCACGGCACGGACCAGCTCGATCCCGTCCAGGGTGCCGGGTGCCACGGCGGCGAGGTGCCACGGCCCGGACGGCGGCGTCAGCTCGTCGCCCACCGGCCGTACCAGCCTCGGCGCGAAGGTCCGCTCGCCCCGCACCGCGAGCTGCCCGCCGGAGACCGACGGGTCGACCGCGGCCCCGGCCAGCACGGCGAGGGTCGCGGGGGTCAGCTCGCCCTCGACGTCGGCCAGGACGATCCGCCCCGGGTGCTCCGACTGCGCCGACCGCAGCAGGCCCCAGACCGCCGCGGCGGCCAGGTCGGTGACCTGGTCGTCGTCCCCGGCGGTCACCGCGCCCCGGGTCACCACCACGAGCTTCGTGTCCGCCAGCGGCTCGGCGGCGAGCCAGGACCGCAGCACGTCCAGGACACCGTTGGTGACCGACCGCACGGCCTCCGGCACGGCGACGCCGGGCTCGCCGGCCGGCACCGTCAGCAGCACCTGCCGGGGCGCGGCCCCGCTCGCCGCCAGCGCCGCCACGTCCGCGAAGACCGGCAGCTCGGGCAGCGCGGCCGGAGCCTGCCGGCCCAGCGTCGCCCACCCCGGCAGGTCGTCGACTCCGACGATCTGGTCGGCCTGCCAGGCCACGTCGAACAGCGACCGGGCGGCGGCGCCCCGGGTCGCCGTCGCGGTCATCTCCCGCAGCACCAGGGAGTCCACCGACACCACCGGCGCGCCCGACGCGTCGCAGGCGACCAACCGCACCCCGGAGCCGTCCCGGGTCAACCGCACCCGCAGCGTCCTGGCTCCCGAGGCGTGCACCTGCACACCCTCGAACGCGAACGGCACGCGCGGCCCGCTCGCCGCCTCCGCCGCCAGCAGCAGCGCCACCGGGTGCAGCGCGGCGTCCAGCAGCGCCGGGTGCACCCCGAACGCGGTCGCGTCCCCGGCCGCCCCGTCCGGCAACGCCACCTCGGCGAACGCCTCGCCGTCGGCGGTCCAGGCCCGCCGCACGCCCTGGAACACCGGCCCGTACGACAGGCCGTGCTCCGCCAGCGCCGGATACCAGCCGGTCAGGTCCACCTCGGTCGCGCCCGCCGGGGGCCACGCCCCGACGCCCGGCTCGTCGGCCGACACCGGTTCGAGCACGCCGTCGGCGTGCCGCACCCACTCGGCGTCGTCGTCCTCGGGCTGGGAGTACACGGAGACCGACCGGGTGGAGGAGCCGTCGGCAGCGCCGACCCGCACCTGCACGCGTACCGCACCGGACTCCGGCAGCACCAGCGGCGTCGCCACGGTCAGCTCCCGCACCCGCGACGCGCCCACCTCGTCGCCGGCGCGCACCGCCAGCTCCACCAGCGCGGTGCCCGGCACCACCACGGCACCGCCGACCACGTGGTCCGCCAGCCACGGGTGCGTCGACGCCGACAGCCGGCCGGTCAGCACCACCTCGTCGTCGCCGGCGAGCCGCACCGCCGCACCGAGCAGCGGGTGCCCCGCCACGCCCAGGCCGGCGCCCGACACGTCGCCGACCCGCCACGGCACCACCTCGGGCCAGAACCGCTCCCGCTGGAAGGCGTACGTGGGCAGGTCCACCCGCCGGGCACCGGTGTCGGCGAACCACGGCTGCCAGCTCAGCGGCACCCCGTGCACGTGCAGCTCGGCCAGCGCGGCCAGGAGCGCCTGGGCCTCCGGCCGGTCCCGGCGCTGGGTGGCGACGGTCAGCACGTCGTCGTCGGGCAGGACGTCCGCCGTCATCGCGGTCAGCACGCTGCGGGGACCGACCTCCAGGAACGTGTCGACACCGGCGTCGCGCAGGGCGGCGATCCCGTCGGCGTAGCGCACGGCCTCACGGACGTGCCGCACCCAGTACTCCGGGGTGCGGATCTCGTCGGCGTCGGCGAGCGCCCCGGTCAGGTTCGACACGATCGGCAGCGTGGGCGCGGCGAAGGTCAACCGCTCGACGATGCCGCGGAACCGCTCGAGCACCGGCTCCATCAGCGGGCTGTGGAACGCGTGACTGACGGTCAACCGGCGGGTACGCACACCCCGGTCCCGCCAGAGCCGCTCCACCTCGTCCAGGGCCTCGACGGCGCCGGACACCACGACCGAGGTCGGGCCGTTGACCGCCGCGACGCCGACCCGGTCGGTCAGCCCGGCGATGGACCCGACCACCGCGGCCTCGTCGGCGGCCACGGCGAGCATCCCGCCGCCGTCGGGCAGCGACTGCATCAGCCGGCCCCGCGCGGCCACGAGCAGGCAGGCGTCCTGGAGGGACAGCACCCCGGCCACGTGCGCGGCGGCGATCTCGCCGATCGAGTGCCCGCCCACGAAGTCCGGCACCACGCCGAACGACTCGACGAGGCGGAACAGCGCCACCTCGACGGCGAACAGCCCGGCCTGGGTGAACGCGGTCTGGTCCAGCAGCTCCGCCTCGGCGGAACCCTCCGGCGCGAACAGCACCTCCTTGAGCGGGCGCGGCAGCACCCGGTCCAGGTGTCCGCACGCCTCGTCGAGGGCGGCGGCGAAGACGGGGAACTCGGCGTACAGCTCCCGGCCCATGCCGGCGCGCTGCGCGCCCTGGCCGGAGAAGAGCACCGCCAGCGGACCCCGGTCCCCGGCCTGGCCCGTGACCACCGTGCCCGACGGCTCGCCCGCCGCCAGGGACTCCAGGCCGGCCAGCAGGCCCGCCCGGTCCTCGGCGAGCAGCACCGCGCGCCGGTCGAGCGTCGACCGGGACACCACCGACGACCAGGCCACGTCGAGCGGGCGCGGCTCCTCGTCGTCGCCCAGCCAGCGGGCCCACCGGCCGGCCTGCGCGGACAACGCCGCGGGGTGCGCGGCGGAGAGCAGCACCGGCGCGACGGCGGGCCGGCGGGCCGGGGTGACCTCGTCGGCGGCCTGGTCGGGAGTCGGCGCCTGCTCCAGGATCAGGTGGGCGTTCGTGCCGCTCATGCCGAAGGACGACACGGCGGCCCGGCGGACGTGCTCGCCGCCCGTCCACGGGCGCGCCTCGTCCAGCAGGGACACGGCGCCCGTCGACCAGTCGATGTGCGGGGACGGCTGGTCGACGTGCAGGGTGGGCGGCAGCACGCCGTGCCGCATCGCCATCACCATCTTGATGACGCCGCCGGCGCCGGCGGCGGCCTGCGGGTGACCGATGTTCGACTTCAGCGACCCCAGCCACAGCGGCCGGTCGGCCGGCCGCCCCTGGCCGTACGTGGCCAGCAGCGCCTGCGCCTCGATCGGGTCGCCGAGCCGGGTGCCCGTGCCGTGCGCCTCGACCGCGTCGATGTCGGACGGGCTGAGCTTGGCGTTCTCCAGCGCCTGCCGGATGACCCGCTGCTGCGAGGGACCGTTGGGGGCGGTCAGGCCGCTGCTGGCGCCGTCCTGGTTCACGGCGCTGCCCCGGATCACCGCCAAGACGGGGTGACCGTTGCGCCGGGCGTCGGAGAGCTTCTCGACGAGCAGCATGGCGACGCCCTCGGACCAGCCGGTCCCGTCGGCGTCGGCCGAGAAGGCCTTGCACCGGCCGTCGGAGGCGAGCCCTCGCTGGCGGGAGAACTCGACGAAGGCGCCGGGCGTGGCCAGCACGGTCACGCCGCCGGCCACGGCGAGGGAGCACTCGCCGTCGCGCAGGGCCTGACCGGCGAGGTGCAGGGCGACCAGCGAGGAGGAGCAGGCGGTGTCGATCGTGACGGCCGGCCCCTCCAGCCCGAAGGAGTACGCCAGCCGGCCGGACATGACGCTCGCGGCCGTGCCGGTGAGGACGTAGCCCTCCGTGCCCTCGGGCAGTTGCCGCAGCACCGACGTGTAGTCCTGCCCCGCGGTGCCGACGAACACCCCGGTCCGGCTGCCCCGCACCGACGTGGCGTCGATGCCGGCCCGCTCGAAGACCTCCCAGGTCACTTCGAGCAGGAGCCGCTGCTGCGGGTCCATGGCCAGCGCCTCGCGCGGCGAGATCCCGAACAGGCTCGGGTCGAACAGGCCGGCGTCACGCAGGAAACCGCCCCGGTTGCTGTAGGTGGTGCCGGGATGGTCCGGGTCGGGGTCGTAGAGCCCGTCGAGGTCCCAGCCCCGGTCGTCGGGGAACGTGCCGGTGGCGTCCACACCGCCCGCGACCAGGTCCCAGAGGTCCTCCGGCGAGGCGACCCCGCCGGGGAACCGGCAGGCCATGCCGACGATCGCGATCGGCTCGGCGTCCTCGTTCTCCAGCTCGGTCAGGCGCCGACGCGCCAGGCGGAGCTCGGAGGTCACCCACTTCAGGTGTTCGAGGAGCTTGTCTTCGTCCGCCATGACCCACCCGCCCAGAGCTTGCTATCGATCGGAATCTGCCGATTCGTTGACCACACCACCGCCGACGGAACGGCTTCGTGCACAGGTGGGTGGAGACATGGCCGTTCGGCTCATGAACCCGACACCTGTTCCGAATTCCGGTTGTCGTGCCTGCTCAGGCGCCCGCCACGCCGGACCGTCCCGCCGACACATGCCCGCCACCGTGACTGGACGGTACTGAGCGCCCATCGCGCGCCCAACCCCTAGAGAACCCCTGATCGGCCGGCCCGCGAGGGCCGTCGCGACGGGCCGGCGAGGGAGCCGTGACCAGCATCGCGACGGCCGCTCAGGCGGGCTGTCCGGCGACCGCGGGCAGGATGCGGCGCAGTCGTCCCGGGGGCGTCGAGCGGCGACGCCACTCCCGTGGGTAGCCCACCGAGACCTCCTCGAACCGGACCCCGTCGTACCAGGTGGTGCGCGGGATGTGCAGGTGGCCGTAGACGGCGACGCGGGCGTCGAACCGGACGTGCCAGTCGGCGGTGGCCTCGGTGCCGCACCACTGCGCGAACTCCGGATACCGCAGGATCCGGGTGGGTTCGCGGACGAGCGGGAAGTGGTTGACCAGGACGGTGGGCAGCCCGCCGCGTTCCGTCGTGAGCCGGCGCTCGGTCAGGGCCAGCCGCGCCCGGCACCAGGCGTCCCGGGTCGGGTACGGGTCCGGATGCAGCAGGATCTCGTCGGTGCAGACCACGCCGACCTCGTGCGCCCGCGCCAGGGCCTGCTCCTTGGTGTACGTCCCGGCTGGGCGGAAGCTGTAGTCGTAGAGCAGGAACAGCGGCGCGATGAGGACCGGGTCGTCGCCCTGCGGATCCCAGACGGGGTACGGGTCCTCGGGGGTGACCACCCCGAGCCCGCGGCAGAGTTCCACCAGGTGCTGGTAGCGCCCGTCCCCCCGCAGCTGGATCGGGTCCTCGCGGGGGGTCCAGAGCTCGTGGTTGCCGGGGGCCCAGATCACCTTGGCGAACCGGCGGCTGAGCAGTCCGAGCGCCCACTCGATGTCGGCGACGAACTCGCCGACGTCACCGGCGACGATGAGCCAGTCGCCCTCGCGCTCCGGCCGCAGCCGTTCGACGATGGCCTTGTTCTCCGCGTGGACCACGTGCAGGTCACTGATGGCGAGCAACTGAGGCAGGCCGGATCCGGCCATGCGGACCTCCCGTCCATCCGGGGTACCGCACGCACCCACATCCGCACCGCTCGGCTGCCGGTGGGCAGGGCGAGACGGCCTGACGGGCTCCGACCCTACGGAGCCGGGCCCACACAGGCACACCCCTAGACGGGCTGCGCGCACCCCTAGGCGGCCGTGCCGTGGCCGACGTCGACCACGGCACGGCGTACCCGCGCCGGCAGGGCACCCCACCGTCCGGTCAGGACTTGCCGAACTCCCGCTGGATAATGTCGAAGAGCTCCTCCCGACTCGCTGACTCCAGCTCCTCCGCCACGGCCGGCGCCGGTGCGGCGGCGGGTCGTCCCCGCCACCTGGCCACCAGCTCCTCCAGCCGGCCGACGACCGCGTCGTCGACCTGGTCGTCCGGCAGCCCGCCGAGGAGCTTGTCGAGGCGTTCGATCTCCGCCACGATCGGCAACGCCGGCTGCTCGGGGGCCAACTCGGCCCGCAGGTGACCGGCGAGCGCGGCCGGCGTCGGGTGGTCGAAGACGAGGGTCGCGGGCAGTGCGAGACCCGTTTCGGCGGTCAGCCGGTTGCGCAGCTCGACGGCGGTGAGCGAGTCGAAGCCCAGTTCGAGGAAGCCCCGGCCGGGCCTGATCACGCTGGGCGTGGCGTGCCCCAGCACCGCTGCGGCGGTGCCGCGTACCAGCTCGAGCAGGATGCGGTCGCGCTCCGGCCCGGAGGCGGCGGCCAGCCGCTCACGCAGCGCCGACGCCGCGCCGCGGTCCTCGCCCTTCGGCGCCTCCGCGTCCGGCCCGGGCTGTGCCTCGGGGATGTCGGTGAACAGGCGAGACGGACGCAACGCCGTGAACGACGGCACGAACCGATCCCACCGCACATCCGCCACCACCACCTGACCCTCATCACCATCCAACGCCCGCTGCAACGCCACCACCGCCAACTCCGGCGCCATCCCCGGCAAACCACGCCGACTCAACTGCTCCCCCGCAACCCCCACCGCCATACCCGCCTCAGCC
>NZ_JBPQTK010000108.1:0-21269 GCF_051386315.1 Micromonospora sp. URMC 107 | reverse complement strand
TGTATAAGAGACAGGGTGGGTCAGTCCGGGGTGAAGTCGCCCACCTGGCTGGCGGGGCCGGACTGGTCGCTGGTGGAGCCGGCCGCCGGGGTGCTCAGGCCGCCCGTGGTGGCGTCGCCCGTGGTGGTCGGGGCCACCTTGCCGCGGTGCTGCTCCGGCTGCCGGGCCACCCGGCGCACGCTGGCCGGCCCGGCGGTGCCGCCGGTCGTGGTGACCGCGCCCTGACCCCGGGTGGGTCCGCCGTCCCGCAGCACCTCCGGGTCGACCGGGACGTGGGCGGGGTCGTCCGGGTCCTCGTCCTGGATGACCCGCTGCACGTCGGTGGGGGGCACCGTCACCTCGTCCAGGGTGCCCTCGCCGTACACGCCGCCGGCGATCCGGTCCTCGGCCTGCCGGGCGGCGTCCTGTCGCATGTCGTCCTCGCGCACGTCCATCACCTCGCAGAAGTGTCGGTCCGGATTGCGTGCCCGAGGGCCGGGCTGGCAAACCCGCCCCGACGCCCCCGCCCACGCCTCGGTCGATCATGCAGTCGTGGTGCCGGCTGGATGCCCGTTCGGGCGTTTTGCACCCCACCACAACTGCATGATCGACGTTGCCCTTCCGGGGCGCGGGCCCGCGGTGGCGACCTTTTCCGTCAGCCGTGGGGTTACTGCCCCCGCCAGCTCGGGTAGACGGCGGGTGCCCCCGCCATGAACGCGAACCGTGCCGTGGCCGACACGCGGTAGCGGGGCGAGGGAACGCAGGTACGACTCATCGCATCCTGAGGAGGACAAGATGAGCACGCAGGCTGCTTCCACCAGGCCGATGAACCGGCCGACGCAGGACGCGCCCAACCGCGCGATGCAGGAACGGGCCATCCAGGAGACGCCCACCCGCCCGATGCCGATGATGCACGACGGGCACCGGGAGCCCATGCAGGCGCCCGGCACGGAGACCAAGCCGTCGCTGCGGACCACCGAGTTCTGGGTCTACATCGCGGCCGTGATCGGCGTGCTGGCCGCCTCGCAGCTGGTCGGGCGGAACACGACCGGGGTGGACATCTTCCGGGCCGACAACGCCTGGTTCATGGTCACGCTGCTGACCATCGGATACCTGGGTAGCCGTGGTCTGGCCAAGGCCGGCAGCAACTGGCGCAGTGGTGAGGAGCGCAAGGCTCGGCACTGACCGGGCTGCACGCAACGCGGTGGCCTCCGGGACGAGAGTCCCGGAGGCCACCGTCGTGTGTGGTCCTACTCCTCGAAGCCGCCGAAGTCCTCGCCGAGGTCGCCCTCGAACGCGTCCTCGATCATCTCGCCGGCGATCATGCCCCCGGCGACCCCGAGCGCGGCCCCGGCCACCATGCCGCCCATGCCGGGCCCCCGGCCGTGACCGTGACCGTGCCCGTGCCCGCCGAAGCCGTGGGCGCCGCGCAGGCTGCCGTAGCGGGACGTCGTCTCGCGCAGCCAGCCGTCGACCACCTGGGCCCAGTCCGTCCGGTCGGCCTCGTTGTGCGAGACGCGGTAGTGGCCGAAGACGTCGTGCCCGGCGGTGAGGAAGCCGCCGCGCTTGTCGCACTCGAGGATGACCTCGACCCCGTGCGGGCTGGTGACGAAGGTCAGCTCGACCTCGTTGATGGTGCCCGCGTACTGGGGCGAGGCGAAGAACTCGATCTCCTGGTAGAACGGCAGCGTCTGCTGCGTGCCCCGGATGTGGCCGCGCTCCAGGTCGGCGTGCTTGAACCGGAAGCCGAGCCGCTGGAACGCCTCCAGGATCCGCTCGTGCACCGGCAGCGGGTGCACGTTGACCTGGTCCAGGTCGCCCTTGTCCACCGCCCGGGCGATGGCCAGCTCGGTGCGCAGCCCCATCGTCATGCCGCGCAGCCGCTGACCGTAGACGTCGGTGATCGGGGTCTCCCACGGCACCGGGAGCTGGAACGGGATGGCGAGCTGCTGCTTCGGGGCGAGCTGGAGCGGGCCGCTGACCGGCAGCCGGTGGAACTCCATGACGCCGGCGTACTCCGTGTCGTGGCCCTCGATCTCGACCCGGGTGACCAGGCCGACCACGACCTGCTCGATGTTGGCCGGCGCGTCACCGCCGAGCAGGTTCACCTGGCCCTCCAGGGTCAGGCCGGGCCGGGTGTTCGGGTTGGTCAGGACGGTGTCGACGCTCGGCCCGCCCACGCCGAACGCGCTCAACATCTTCTTGAAGACCATCTGAACTCCCGCGCAAAGACACCGCGCTCCACCCTGGAGCCGGTCGCTGACTTCCCGGGACCCTAACCGGGGGCGCTGTGAAGTGCCTGTGAGGGCGCGCCCGCCGACGAGCACACCCGGCGTGGGCTGCGGGCTATCGGACCGCTGACTGTCGCCCGCCTCCCGTCGGGACCAGCCCGGTGGCGAGGAGATGTGCGCTCGCGGCGATCAGCGCGGGCTCGCTGGTGTAGACCCGGGCGAGGTCCAACGCGCCGCTGAAGACGACCTCGGCCAGCGGCCCGTTCGCCGCGGCCTCGGCGGCCGTCCAGGCCGGTCCTTCGAGTCCGTGCACCACGACGTCGGTCAGGCCGGCGACCCGGCACTCGTCGAGAAGTTCCTCGGCCCGGTGGAAGTAGGCCGGGGTGAAGTTGCTGCGCGGGTCGTTCACCCCGTTCGTCAGCAACGCCCGAGCTTCCTGGACCGCCTCCCCGGTCAGCCGACCGGTGGCGGCGAAGTCGATCGGTCCGGCGAAACGCGAGATCGCCGCGGCGACGACCCGGCCACCCGGGCGCGTCACCCGCACGGCCTCGCCCAGGGCCTTCAGCCGGTCCTCGCCGCGCACCAGGTGGTAGAGGGGGCCCAGAAGCAACGTGACGTCGTAGTGGTCGTCCTCCTCGGGCAGCGCGCGGGCGTCGGCCACCACCGCGTCGACGGGGGGCTGACCGCCGGCGGCCTGCGCCACGTGGCCCGGCACCAGATCCACGAGACGGACACGGTGACCGGCGGCGGCGAGCATCCGCGCGTAGACGCCGGGTCCGCCGCCGACGTCCAGCACCCGGGCCGGCGCGGGCGGCAACAGTTCCCGCAGGAGTTCCCTCGTCCGCGTGCGCTCCAGCCGCGCCTGCGGCCGGGAATCCAGTCGGGCGTCTTCGCGGTACCGCAACGTGTAGTGCTCGACGATGTCGCGTGAGTGCTGATCCACGGTGGAAGGATCGCGACCGGCGACGTCAGGCGCGACCCCATTTCGGGGCCGGCGAGGCAGGTGTCCGCCGGCCGCGCCGGCCGCCGGGACGCCTCGGGGCCGTCACCGTCGGGGCGTGGGGGCCGGCGGCTCCTCGCGGACCACCGCCACCTCACCGGCCGGCACGACCACGTCGCCGGCGCAGTGCGCGCCGGTCAGCAGCTCCACGCCGGTCAGGTCGAGCCGGACGTCGGCGTCGGTGTGGTTGACGACGAAGAGCCAGCTGCGGTCGCCGGCGCGCCGCCGGACCACCTCCACCTCGGCGGGGACCCGCGCCGCCGGGCGTACGCCCGACTCGGCCACCAGCCGGGCGACCAGCCGGTCCGTCGCCGCCGCGTCCAGCCGGGTGCCGACGTACCAGGCCGCGCCCGCGCCGGCCGGGTGCCGGGTCAGCGCCGGCACGCCCGGCAGGGGCCCGTCGGCGTACGCGGCGAGCACCTGCGCGCCCTCGGGATGCAGCCACTCCGTCCACACGTCGGCGACGGAGCCGTCGTCCAGGGTGACCCGCTCCCCCGCCCGCAGCGGGAAGAACTCCTCGACGCGGACGCCCAGCAGCTCCCGGAACGCCCCGGGGTAGCCGCCGAGGCGGATGTGGTCGTGCTCGTCGACGATGCCGCTGAAGTAGGTGACCAGGGCGGTGCCGCCGGCCCCGACGTACGCGCGCAGCGCCGCCGCGTGCGCGTCGCGCACCAGGTAGAGGGTGGGGACCAGCACCAACCGGTAGCGGGCGAGGTCGGTCGACGGGTGCACGACGTCGGCGGTGATCCCGGCCCGCCACAGCGCGTCGTGCAGCGCGGCGAGCCGGTCGGCGTACGCGACGTCGACGGTGGGGTGCGAGTCGAGTTCGGCGCCCCACCACGCCTCGTAGTCGAACAGGATCGCCACCTCGGCGTCGACCCGGCTGCCGCGTACCTCGGCGAGGGCCGCGAGGTCCGCGCCGAGCCGGCACACCTCGCGGAACACCTTGGTCTCCGGGCCGGCGTGCGGGACCAGCGCGGAGTGGAACTTCTCCGCCCCGGCGCGGGAGGCCCGCCACTGGAAGAAGAGCACCCCGTCCGCGCCGCGCGCGACGTGCGCGAGGCTGTTGCGGCGCAGCTGACCGGGGACCTTGGCGACGTTGCGCGGCTGCCAGTTGACGGCGCTGGTGGAGTGCTCCATCAGCAGCCACGGCGCGCCGCCGGCCACGCCCCGGGTGTGGTCGGCCGCGAGGGCGAGACCGACGTGGGCGCGCGGGTCGGCGGCGGTGAGGTAGTGGTCGTTGGCGACCAGGTCCACGTCGGAGGCCCAGGAGTGGTAGTCGAGGTACTTGTTGCCGGTGCTGATCATGAAGTTCGTGGTGACCGGCTGCCGGACCAGCCGGCCCAGCACCTCGCGCTCGGCGCGCAGTTGGGCGCGCTGCTCGTCCGAGGAGAAGCGCAGGAAGTCCAGCTGCTGGGTGGGATTGGCGAAGGTCGGCGCCGTACGCGGCGGGTTGATCTCGGCCCAGTCGCCGTACCGCTGGCTCCAGAAGGCGGTGCCCCAGGCGTCGTTGAGCCCGTCCAGGTCGCCGTAGCGCTCGCGCAGCCAGCGGCGGAACGCCTCGGCGCTGACGTCGCAGTAGCAGTGCACGTTGTGGCAGCCCAGCTCGTTGGAGACGTGCCACATCACCACCGCGGGGTGCTCGGCGTAGCGGGTGGCGAGGGCCTCGACCAGGGCCAGCGACCGCTCGCGGAACACCGGCGAGCTGGGGCAGTACGCCTGCCGGCCGCCCGGCCAGAGGATCGCCCCGTCGGCGCGCCGGGGCAGCGTCTCCGGGTGCCGGTGGGCCAGCCACGGTGGCGGGCTGGCGGTGGCCGTCGCCAGGTCGACCGAGATCCCGCCGCCGTGCAGCACGTCGAGCGCCCGGTCCAGCCAGCCGAACTCGTACGCGCCGGGGGCGGGCTCCAGCAGCGCCCAGGAGAAGATCCCCACCGACACCAGGTTGACCCCGGCCCGGCGCATCAGCGCGACGTCCTCGGTCCAGGTCGACTCGGGCCACTGCTCGGGGTTGTAGTCGGCGCCGAACCACATCTTCTCGCCCTGCCATCGCCGCATGAATGCAGAGCGTGCCCGGACGGCGGAGCCGAGTCAACACGTTCCAACATCGATCACCTTGACAACGCCTACCGCGCGACGGCCTTGTCGCGGCCGGAATGTCGGGCCATTGCCGTCCCCCCTTGACAGCGCCCGGGGGACGAGTAGCTTGAGGCGCCACTGGCAATTCGTGTTCGTCAATGTGGATTCGCGATGGATCCCGTTGCGTGATCACGATTGCCGGGGCACCGCCACCGACGGCCCTCGGGCACCTCTTCGTCAGCAGGAGGCACCATGTCCCGTCCCCGCACCCGAGCCGAGTACCTCGCCCGGCTCGTACCCCCCTCCGTGGCCGGCCTCGACCGTCGTTCGCTGCTGGCCGGCACCACCGCGCTGCTCGGCACGGGTCTGCTCGCCGGCTGCGGTTCCGACTCCGGCGGGTCCGACGCCAGCACGGTGTCGCTGGGCTCCAACCAGTCCGACCCGAAGCCCAAGGAGGTGGTCGCGAAGGTCATGGACGGGTTCCGGACCTCGTCCGGCATCGAGGTCGCCGTCAACACGGTCGACCACAACACGTTCCAGGAGAACATCAACAACTACCTCCAGGGCAAGCCGGACGACGTGTTCATGTGGTTCGCCGGCTACCGGATGCGGTTCTTCGCCGCCCGGGGTCTCGCGAGCGACCTCAGCGACGTCTGGGGCAGGCTCTCCGGGATGTCCGACGCGTTCCGCAAGGCGTCGACCGGCGACGACGGCAAGCAGTACTTCGTGCCGTCGTCGTACTACCCGTGGGCCGTCTTCTACCGCAGGTCGGTCTGGCAGCAGAACGGCTACCAGGTGCCGAAGACCCTCGACGACCTGACCGCGCTCGCCGGGCAGATGAAGAAGGACGGGCTCACCCCGATCGCCTTCGCCGACAAGGACGGCTGGCCGGCGATGGGCACCTTCGACATCCTCAACCTGCGGATCAACGGCTACCAGTTCCACATCGACCTGATGGCCGGCAAGGAGTCCTGGACCTCCGGGAAGGTGAAGAAGGTCTTCGACACCTGGCGCGGCCTGCTGCCCCTGCACCAGCCGGACAGCCTCGGCCGGACCTGGCAGGAGGCCGCCCAGTCGTTGCAGCAGAAGAAGAGCGGCATGTACCTGCTCGGCCTCTTCGTCGGCCAGCAGTTCGACGACAGCGAGCTGACCGACCTCGACTTCTTCACCTTCCCTGAGATCGACCCGGCGATCGGGGCCAGGGCCCTGGACGCGCCCATCGACGGCTACATGATGGCCCGCAAGCCGAAGCAGGAGGCCAACGCCAGGAAGCTGCTGGAGTTCGTCGGCTCGAAGGCGGCCGCGGACATCACCGTCAAGAACGACCCGAGCACGCTGGTCGCCAACAGCGAGGCCGACACCAGCGGCTACAGCGCCCTGCAGAGGAAGGCCGCCGAGCTGGTCGGCTCGGCCACCGAGGTCGCCCAGTTCCTGGACCGCGACACCCGCCCGGACTTCGCCTCCACGGTGATCATCCCGGCGTTCCAGCAGTTCATCAAGGACCCGAAGGACATCGACGGGCTGACGTCCAGCGTCGAGAACCAGAAGAAGTCGATCTTCACCGACTGACGGCGAGAGGGTGAGGACACCGTGTCCGACCTGCCCCTGACACAAGGGGATCGCGCCGCGCCGCCGCCGGCCGCCACCACCACCGCCACGGGTGGTCGCCGCCGGCGCGTACGGCTGCTGTCCCGCACCGACCGCGTGGTCGTCGCGCTCATGGTGGCCGTACCGCTGCTGCTCGTCGTCGGGCTGGTCTGGCTGCCGGCGGGAGCCACCGTGCTGCTCTCCGGCACCGACTGGGACGGCATCGGCCCGGTCGGCGACATCGAGTGGGTCGGCGGCCGCAACTACGCCGACGTGGTCCAGAACTATCCGCCGTTCGTGCCGGCGGTGCGGAACAACCTGCTCTGGCTGGCGGCGCTGTTCGTGGTGGCCACCCCGTTCGGCATGTTCCTGGCCGTCCTGCTCGACAAGGAGCTGCGCGGCACCCGGTTCTACCAGACCGCGCTCTACCTGCCGGTGGTGCTCTCCCTGGCGCTGATCGGCTTCGTCTGGCAGCTGCTCTACTCCCGCGACCAGGGCCTGCTCAACGCCGTCCTCGGCACCGGCGTCGACTGGTACGGCGACCCGGGCGTCAACATCTGGGCCGTGCTGGTGGCCGCCGGCTGGCGGCACGTCGGCTACATCATGTTGCTCTACCTCGCCGGGCTGAAGGGCGTCGACCCGTCGCTGCGGGAGGCCGCCGCCGTGGACGGCGCGTCGGAGGGCCGCACGTTCTTCCGGGTGGTCTTCCCGGTCCTGCGGCCCGTCAACATCATCGTGCTGGTGGTGACGGTGATCGAGTCGCTGCGCGCGTTCGACCTGGTCTGGGTCGTCAACAAGGGCCGCAACGGCCTGGAACTGCTCTCCGCGCTGGTCACCCAGAACGTGGTGGGCGAGGCGAGCCGGATCGGCTTCGGCTCGGCGCTGGCCACCGTCATGCTGGTCGTCTCGCTGGTCTTCATCAGCGTCTACCTGGCGACCGTGCTGCGGGAGGGACGCCGATGAGCACCGCGACCGTGCCCACGGAGGACCCGAGCGCCCCCGCGACCCGGCGCCGCCCGCCGCCGCGCCCGGCCCGGGTGGTGCTGCACGTGTTCCTGGCGGCGGTGGCGATCGGCTGGCTCTTCCCGATCCTCTGGGCCGTGCTGACCTCGCTGCGCTCCTACGAGTACACCGCCGCCAACGGCTACGTCTCGCTCGGCGGGTGGACCCTCGACAACTACGTCACCGCCTGGCGGACCGCCGAGTTCGGCAAGCACCTCCTCAACTCCGCCTACATCACGGTGCCGGCGGTGCTGCTGACCCTCTTCCTCGCCTCGTGCGTGGCGTTCGTCATCGCCCGGTTCAGCTGGAAGGCCAACGTCGTCCTGCTCGGCCTGTTCACCGCGGCGAACCTGCTGCCCCAGCAGGCCCTGCTCATCCCGCTGTTCCGGCTCTTCACCCAGGTGCCGCTGCCGGCGTTCATGAGCGACTCGGAACTGCTCTACGACAGCTACTGGGGGCTGATCCTGGTCAACGTCGCCTTCCAGTGCGGCTTCTGCGTCTTCGTGCTCAGCAACTACATGAAGGCGCTGCCGCGCGAGCTCTACGAGGCGGCGATGGTCGACGGGGCGAGCGTCTGGCGCCAGTACTGGCAGGTGACGATGCCGCTGTGCCGGCCGGCCCTCGCCGCGCTGGCCACCCTGGAGGTGACCTGGATCTACAACGAGTTCTTCTGGGCCACCGTGCTCATGCGCACCGGTGACAAGTTCCCGGTGACCAGCTCGCTGAACAACCTGCGCGGCGAGTTCTTCACCGACAACAACCTCGTCTCGGCCGGCTCGGTGCTGGTCGCCGTCCCGACCCTGGTGATCTTCTTCCTGTTGCAGAGGCAGTTCGTCCGGGGCCTGACCCTGGGGGCCTCCAAGGGATGACCATCGTCCACCTGCGCCGCGCCCGGACCAGCCTGGTGCTCGACGCTCGCGGCCCGGGGCTGCCCCGGGTCGCGCACTGGGGCGCCGACCTCGGCCCGGTCCCCGCCGGCGACCTGTCCGCCCTGGTCGACGCCACCGTCGCGCCGGTCGTACCGAGCAGCTTCGACGCGCCGACGGTGCTGTCCCTGCTGCCGGAGGCGGCCGCCGGCTGGGGCGGCCGGCCGGCGCTGGCCGGGCACCGCGACCGCCGGAACTGGTCCACCGCCTTCCGCCTCACCGACGTCGACGTGACCGACGACGGCAGCGGTCCCGCCCGGGTCACCGTCCGGGCGGCCGACGGCGCGGCGGCGCTGTCGCTGGCCGTCGAGATCACGCTCGACCCGACCGGGCTGGTGCTGCTGCGGCACCGGCTGCGCAACACCGGCGACCGCCCGTACGAGCTGCGGGAGCTGACGCCGGTCCTGCCGGTGCCGGCGGTCGCCACCGAGCTGCTCGACCTGACCGGCCGGTGGTGCCGGGAACGGTCCCCGCAGCGGCACCCGTGGCCGATGGGCGCCTGGGTACGCGAGGGCCGGCACGGCCGCACCGGGCACGACGCGACCCTGCTGCTGGTCGCCGGCACGGCCGGGTTCGGCTTCGGCCACGGTGAGGTGTGGGCGGTGCACACCGCCTGGAGCGGCGACCACGTGACCTTCGCCGAGCGGCGGCCGACGGGCGAGTCGGTCCTCGGCGGCGGCGAGCTGCTCGCCCCCGGCGAGGTGGTGCTCGACCCCGGCGGGGAGTACGCCACTCCCCTGCTGCACGCGGTCTTCTCCGCCGCCGGGCTGGACGGGCTCAGCGACGTCCTGCACACCCACCTGCGCGCCCGCCCGCGGCATCCGGCCACGCCCCGCCCGGTCACCCTCAACGTCTGGGAGGCCGTCTACTTCGACCACGACCCGGACCGGCTGCGCGCGCTGGCCGACCACGCCGCCGAGGTGGGGGTGGAGCGGTTCGTGCTCGACGACGGGTGGTTCCGGGGGCGCCGCCACGACCGCGCCGGCCTCGGCGACTGGTACGTCGACGACGCCGTCTGGGCGGACGGCCTGCACCCGCTCGTGGAGCACGTGCGCGGGCACGGGATGCAGTTCGGGCTCTGGGTCGAACCGGAGATGGTCAACCCCGACTCGGACCTGTTCCGCGCCCACCCGGAGTGGGTGCTGTCGACGCCGGGCCGGCTGCCGCCGGAGTGGCGACACCAGCAGGTGCTCGACGTGGCCCGCCCGGAGACGTACGCGTACCTGCTGGAGCGCCTCGACGCGCTGCTCGCCGCGCACCCCGGCATCGGCTACCTCAAGTGGGACCACAACCGGGACCTGACCGAGGCGGGCCACCACGGCCGCCCCGGCGTGCACGGGCAGACCCGCGCCGTCTACCTGCTCCTCGACGAGCTGCGCCGCCGCCACCCGGGCGTGGAGATCGAGAGCTGCGCCTCCGGCGGCGCCCGGGCGGACCTGGAGATCCTGCGGCGCACCGACCGGGTCTGGGCCAGCGACTGCAACGACGCCCTGGAACGGCTGGCCATCCAGCGCTGGACGGGGCTGCTGCTCCCGCCCGAGCTGGTCGGCAGCCACATCGGGCCCGAGCGCTCGCATACCACCCACCGCGTGCACGACCTGGGTTTCCGGGCGGCGACCGCGCTCTTCGGCCACCTCGGCATCGAGTGGGACATCGGCGCGGTCGGCGCGGGGCGGCGCCGCGAGCTGGCCGCCTGGGTCGCGCTGCACAAGCGGCTCCGCCCGCTGCTGCACGCCGGCCGGGTGGTCCGGGTCGACCATCCCGACCCGGCCGTCTGGGCGCACGGCGTGGTCGCCCACGGCGGATCCCACGCGGTGTACGCCGTGGCCCGGCTGGCCACCTCGGTGACCCAGGCGCCCGGGTCGGTCCGGCTCCCCGGCCTCGACCCCCGCCGGCGGTACGCGGTGCGGCCCGTCGCGGGAGTGCCGGAGCCGGCGACCCTCCAGCTGACCGGGCCGGGCTGGCTGGCCGACGGCGGGGTGACCCTCGGCGGCGCGGTGCTGGCGACCGTCGGGCTCCAGATGCCGGCCCTGCACCCCGAGCAGACCGTGCTGCTGGAGGTCACCGCCGCCGGCTGAGGGGCGGGGGAAATTTCTCGGAAGTTTCTCCGCCGGGATGTCGAGAACCGGAGCGCCGGCTTCTACCGACGGATGAGAGCACCGATGATGGTGCGCAGGCGTGAGGAGCCAGACGTGAAGTACATGTTGCTGATGCAGTTCAGCGCCGCCGGCACGGACTTCCCCCCGATCGACACGTGGACGCCCGAGGAGATCCGGGCGCACGTCGGGTTCATGGGCGAGGTCAACGCCAAGCTGGCCGCCGACGGCGAGTTCGTCGACGGCCAGGGGCTCGCCGGGCCGGCCCAGGCGAAGATCGTCCGGGCGGGCGCCGGCGGCGCCCCCGTGGTCACCGAGGGGCCGTTCGCCGAGACCAAGGAGTTCCTCGCCGGCTTCTGGATCGTGGACTGCGACAGCCCCGAGCGGGCCGTCGCGCTCGCCGCGCACATCTCCACCGCGCCCGGCCCCGGCGGCCGGCCGCTGAACATGCCCATCGAGGTGCACCCGGTCATGTCGGCGCCCCCGCAGGAGATGTGACGCCTGGACGCCACCCCCTCCGTCGAGGACCTGCTGCGCGAGCTGGCGCCGCAGGTCCTCGGCGTGCTCGCCCGCCGGTTCGGCGACTTCGCCACCGCCGAGGACGCCGTGCAGGAGGCGCTGCTGGCGGCGGCGACCCAGTGGCCGGTGGAGGGGCTGCCCGACAACCCGCGCGGCTGGCTGATCCAGGTCGCGTACCGGCGGATGGTCGAGCTGGTCCGCGGCGAGACGGCCCGGCGGCGACGCGAGGACCTCGTCGCCCGCCGCGAGCCGGACGTCCGGCGCGCCGCGCCGCCGCCGGACGAGGAGCTGGGCGCCGACCGGGACGACACCCTGACGCTCCTCTTCCTCTGCTGCCACCCGGCGCTCACGCCGGCGTCGGCGATCGCGCTGACCCTGCGCGCGGTCGGCGGCCTCGGCACGGCCGAGATCGCCCGGGCCTTCCTCGTGCCCGAGACCACCATGGCCCAGCGGATCAGCCGCGCCAAGCAGCGCATCCGCGGCTCGGGCATGCCGTTCCGGATGCCCGAGCCCGCCGAGCGGGAGGCCCGGCTGGCCGCCGTGCGGCACGTGCTCTACCTGATCTTCACCGAGGGGCACACCGCCAGCCTGGGCACCGACCTGCGCCGGGTGGACCTGTCGGAGGAGGCGATCCGGCTGACCCGGGCCCTGCGCGCGCTCCTGCCCTCCGACGCCGAGGTCGCCGGGCTGCTCGCGCTGATGCTGCTCACCGACGCCCGCGCCGCCGCGCGGACCGGGCCCTCGGGTGAGCTGATCTCCCTGGCCGACCAGGACCGCAGCCGGTGGGACGCGGCGGCCATCGCCGAGGGGATCGCCCTGGTCACCTGGTCGCTGCCGCGCGGGCCGGTCGGGCCGTACCAGCTTCAGGCGGCCATCGCCGCGCTGCACGACGAGGCACCCAGCACCGCCGAGACCGACTGGCCGCAGATCCTCGCCCTGTACGAGGTGCTGGAGCGCGCCTCCGACAACCCCGTCGTCTCCCTCAACCGCGCGGTGGCGACCGCCATGGTGCACGGCCCGGCCGCCGGCCTGGCGGCGCTGGACGCCATGGACGCCGACCCCCGGCTCGCCGGGCACCACCGGCTGCCCGCCGCCCGGGCGCACCTGCACGAGATGGCCGGTGAGCGGGAGCGGGCGGTGGCCGCGTACCGGGCCGCCGCCGCCCTGACCACGAGCCTGCCCGAGCAGCGGTACCTGACCATGCGCGCCGCCGACGACTCCGCCGCCGTCCACCCCGCCGCCGGGCGGCTGCACCGCGACGTACACGGTGACCAACCAGTGGCAGGGCGGCTTCCAGGGTGAGGTGAAGGTGACCGCCGGCTCGGCGGCGGGGTGGTCGGCGGGGTGCTGCCGAAGACCGTCGCCTCCTTCGCGGTGGCCTTGATCCCGTTCGCCCCGTTGAAGATGCGCTGGCCCCACGTGGTCAGGGCGGCGGGGTTGAAGTTGGTGACCATGTCGAGGTACTCGACGCCACCGCCGTTGCCGCTCCACGACCAGCCCAGGTAGCCGATCCCGTTGGCCTGGCTGTAGGAGAGGATGGTGTCCTCGTCGGGGTTGCCGTCGGAGTGGTCGAAGCCGAACTCGCCGACCACGATCGGCAGCTTCGCGGCACGGAACCGGCCGAGGTAGTCGCTGATCTCGGCGGCGGTGTCGAAGACGCCGTACATGTGGATGGAGAAGACCGTGTTCTTCTGCGGGTCGGCCGCGAAGACCGACGCGGCGTTGTCGCGCATGGTGAACGACCAGTCCTGGCCCCAGTTGGGGGCGTCGACCATGATGGTGTGCGTCAGGCCGCCCGCCCGCAGCCGCTTGATCGCGTTGGCGGTGTCGGTCGCCCAGGTGCCGTAGCCCTGGTTGCCGTACGGCTCGTTGCCGATGTTGACGATGACGTACTTCTCCTGGCCGGCGAGGGCGCTGGAGACGCTCAGCCAGTAGTCGACCGCCTGGTCCAGGGTGGCCGCCCCGCTCTGCTCGCCGTAGCCGGTGGTGTCGTGCACCTCCAGCACGCAGATCAGCCGGTTGGCCTTGCACAGCGAGATGACGTTGGCGACGTCGGCGGTGTCGTTCTTCGCCCACCGCTGGCCGCTGGCGAGTACCACCCGCACCGTGTTCGCCCCGAGCGCCTTGATGTTGGCGAAGGAGCTGGTCTGCTGCTGGTACCAGGTGTGCGCGTGGTTCACGCCGCGCATGACGAACTCGCTGCCGTTGGCGTCGTAGAGCTTGCCGTCGGCGACGGAGAAGCCGGTCGCGGCCCGCGCCGGCTGGCCGAACGCCAGGACGGCGACCAGCAGCGCGAGCAGGGCCGCACCGGCGGCGGAGAGTCTCTTCTTCATGGCCTTCCTCAAAGGGAGGACCCCCGCTGCCCAGGTGGGGGTGGGACGTCACAGGGGATGGCGGCTGCAGCCCGACAGCCGCCGCCCGGCTCCCGGCGGCGCAGGGATCAGCGTAGGCGGGTCCGGCCGGTCACGCAATGAACCGGTTAAGCAGCGGCCCGCCGACACCGGACGCGAGGGTTGACCCGGCCGGACAGGGGTATCCGGGGATGATCCGCCCGGGTCGGAAGGAGACATCCATGGTCAACGTCGGCTACACCCTGATGTGCGAGCAGGCCGGCCCCAAGCAACTGGTCGACTACGCGGTGCGGGCGGAGGCGGCCGGCTTCGACCAGCTCGTCATCTCCGACCACTACTACCCGTGGCTGGACTCCCAGGGCCACTCCCCGTACGCCTGGTCGGTGCTCGGCGCGGTCGCGCACGCCACCAGCCGGGCGGAGCTGATGTCCTTCGTCACCTGCCCGATCCGCCGCTACCACCCGGCGGTCGTGGCGCAGAAGGCCAGCACCGTGGGGGTGCTCTCGGACGGCCGGTTCACCCTCGGCCTGGGCGCGGGCGAGAACCTCAACGAGCACGTGGTCGGCGGTTGGCCGCACGTGCAGCAGCGGCACGAGATGTTCGAGGAGGCCCTCCAGATCATCCGGCCCCTGCTCAACGGGGAGACGCTGACGTTCTCGGGCAACCACTACGACGTGCCCGACGCCTACGTGTGGGACCGGCCGGCCCGGCCGGTGCCGATGGCCGTCGCCGCCTCCGGTCGCCAGTCGGTCACCCTCGCCGCCGAGTACGGCAACGGCCTCGTCGCCACCGAGCCCGACCCGCACATCATCGAGATGTACGACGAGGCCGGCGGCGCCGGGCAGCCCCGCTACGGCCAGGTGGCCATCTGCTACGGCCCGGACGAGGCGGAGTGCCGCAAGATCGTGCACGACCAGTTCCGCTGGTTCGGGATGGGCTGGAAGGTCAACGCGGACCTGCCCGGGCCGGAGTCGTTCGCC
This sequence comes from Micromonospora sp. URMC 107, assembly GCF_051386315.1. Classification (NCBI taxonomy): domain Bacteria; kingdom Bacillati; phylum Actinomycetota; class Actinomycetes; order Micromonosporales; family Micromonosporaceae; genus Micromonospora; species Micromonospora sp. URMC 107. The sequence continues at coordinate 6,522 of NZ_JBPQTK010000108.1, read as the reverse complement.
GCCGCCACCCAGTTCGTCCGCGAGGAGGACGTGGCCGAGGGGGTCTCCTGCGGACCCGACGTGGACCGGCACGTCGAGGCGTTCCGGAAGTTCGTCGACGCCGGCTTCACCCACGTGGCGATCGTGCAGGTGGGCGGCGAGACGCAGCCGATGTTCCTGGACTGGGCACAGGAGCAGCTCCTGCCGAGGCTGCGCGAGCTGTGAGGGCGACAGCGACCCGCCGGCCCCGGGCGACCCCGCCGGGCCGGTTCGGCCCCGCGGAGCTGCGCCTCGCGCTGGCCGCCCCGAAGCCGGCCGCCGGGCTGACCAGCGAGTGGCGGCTGGTCGACGGGCTGCGTACGCACACCCGCCGCGCGGGCGACCCGGGCACCGCCGCCACCCCGGTCGTGCTGGTGCACGGGCTGGCCGTGTCCCACCGCTACCTGACCCCGCTGGCCCTGGCGCTGGGCGACACCCATCCGGTGTACGCGCCCGACCTGCCCGGCTTCGGGCTGACCGAGCGCCCCAGCCGCGCGTACGACGTGGTCGAGCACGCCGCGCACCTGGCCGCCTGGCTGGCCGCGTACCGGATGCCGCCCGTCTGCCTGCTCGGGCACTCGTTCGGCGCGGAGGTCGTCGCGGCGCTGGCCGCCCGGCACCCCGACGCGGTCCGGGCCGTGGTGCTCGCGGGCCCGACCAGCGACCCGGCCGCCCGGTCCCGGCGGGAACAGTTCGGACGTTGGCTCGTGGACACCCTTCGGGAGGCGCCGTTGCAGGCGCCGATCCTGGCCCGGGACGTCCTCGACGCCCGCCCCTGGCGGGTCCACGCGACGCTGTCGCACTCGGTGCACAACGGGATCGAGGCGGACCTGGTCCGCATCGCCGCGCCGACCCTGGTGGTCGCCGGCTCCCGGGACCCGGTCGTGCCGCCGGCCTGGCGCGCGCAGGTGGGCCAGTTGGTGCCGCACGCCCGTACGGTCACCGTGCCGGGTGCCGCGCACAACGTCGTGACCACCGCCCCGGCGCAGGTCGCTCACGCGATCCGCGCCCTCCTCGCCCCCTCGCTGACGAACAGGTGACGACATGCGCATCGGCAACACGGAGATCCGTCCGGCCGGCGGCGGCCTGGGCTGCCTGCTGATGATCCTCTTCTCGATCGTCGCGTCGGTCGTCCTGACCGTCCTGCTCAACCTGCTCCTGTAGCCCGCCCACTTCGGCGATCTTGGCCCCTGGCGGGGCCGTTTGGCGCCAGGATCTCGCTCGGCACCGCTCGGTGCGTCGGCGGGTCAGCCGCGCAGGCCGAGGGCGGTCAGCACCTCGCGGGTCGCCTGGCGGACCGGGTCCAGCACGGCGCGGCGCACCCAGCGGGCCGCCGGCGACACCGTGGCCCGCCACGCGGCGGCGACCGCCCGCCCCACCGGCCGGACCGCGTGACGCCACAGCCAGCCCGCCCCGAGCACGAACGGACGCAGGGTGAGCGCGTAGCACCACCACAGCAGCCGACCCGCCGCCCACCACGCCCACGCGAGCGCGTGCAGCAGTACCCGGCCCACCGCCGCCAGCCACCGGCCGAGCGCCGCGAGCCCGGCCACCAGCAGGCGCCCGAGCGGAGCGAGGAGCCGGGCCAGCCAGCGCACCGGCAGCCAGATCAGGTGGTACGCCAGCCAGGCCAGCGGCAGCCACACCACCGTCCGGGCCAGCCAGGCCAGCCCCCGACCCAGCCACACCAGCGGCACCCAGACCAGCGTCCGGAGCAGCCAGGCCAGCCCTCGGCCGAGCCACACCAGCGGCAGCCACACCAGGTGCCGCAGCAGCCAGCCCAGCGGGCGCAGCAGCCAGCGGTCCAGGAACCGGCCGACCGGCGCCAGCAGCCAGCGGTGCAGCCAGCGGCCCACCACGGCGACCAGCTCCCAGGCCAGTCGCAGGGGCACCACCACGACGAGCGCGATTCCCCGGGCGACGGCGACCAGCAGCGGGGCGGGCGGGGCACCGGCGTTCCCCGGCTCCGGGCTCGACGGGTTGATCACCGGCTCACGGTAGCCGGCACCGGCAACGGCACCGCCGCCCCGGCCCCGGCGCCGCACCGGGTGGGCCGCGCGGCCAGGCGGGCCGGGCGGTCAGACCGGGACTGTCAGGCCGGGACGGATCAGACCGGGGCGGTCAGGCCGGGACGGGTCCGGCGGGCGCGGTCAGGCGGGGTCGAGATCCAGGTCCGCGACGACCGGGTAGTGGTCGGAGGCGTACTCGGTCGCGCCGCCCCGGAGCACCCGGAAGTCCCGCACCCGGCCGGCGAGCGCAGCCGTGCCGAGCAGATAGTCCAGCCGCATCCCGGAGAACTCCGCCCCGCCGCCGTACCGGGTGGGCGCGGTCAACCCGCCGTCGGGCGGCGTCCCCTCCCGCCGCCGGCCAGCCGGCGTCGCGTACAGGTCGACCAGGCCGGCGGCGAGCAGCCGGGCCACCGCCCGGGTCTCCACCGTCCGCCCGTCCCGGCGCAGGTGCCGGCGGCGGTACGCGGCCGGGAGCCGGGCGATGCGGTCGGTGTGGTCGGCGACCGGGTCGAGGGTGTTGAGGTCTCCGGCCAACAGCCCCAGCTCCCCCGGCGCGCGACGCAGCGCGGCGGCGGCCCAGCCCGCCTCGACGCGCCGCAGCAGCCCCGAGTACGGGTCCAGGTGGACGCTCAGCACCGTCAGCGGGCCGGCGGTGGTCGCCACGGTCACCCGCTGCGCGGCGTGGTGGAACGGCCGGCGTACCCGGGTCGCGGAGAAGGCGCGCAGCGGGGGCCGCAGCAGCACCGCCACCGGCTGGCCGAAGCAGGAACGGGCCAGGTGGGGACGCATCCCCACCCGGCCCGCGAAGTCGGCGAGCACCTCACCGGAGTCGAAGTCCCGCAGCTCCTGCAGGGCCAGCACGTCCGGCCGCTCGGCGGCGACGACCCGGACCAGCAGGTTCCGGCGGTCGGCGCCGCCGGAGTCCCGTCCTCCGGTCCGGATGTTCCAGGTCATCGCCCGCAGCATCGGCGGCGTCAGTCCACCCGGGCGGCCTTGGCCAGCTCGTCGTCGAGGGTGTGCACGTCCTCGGACTCGATGCTCGGCCGGTTGCCCTCGCGCAGGTCCTCGTTGGGGCGGACCACCCAGTAGAGCAACCCGATCCAGAGGGTGGTGAGGATGATCGCGCCCATGAAGTCGGTGGGGTGGTGCATTCCCCGGTACATCCGGCTGATCGCCACGCCGGCCGGCATCACGACCGCCAGCGCCACGAAGACCCACCGCCACCACCGGTCGGTACGCGGGAAGACGATCACCGCGATCGCCACCCAGACGCAGAGCGTGGCGGCGATGTGGCCGGACGGGAAGGAGGAGGTCGGCATCGGCCCGTCGAGGTTGCCGACCGGCGGACGCGGCCGGTCGACCGCGGCGGCGGAGGCGAGGAAGAGGCTCAGCTCGCCGAACATGGTCAGCGCCACGAACAGCACCGGCCGCCAGCGCCGCCACACGGCGAGCACGAGCGGGCAGAAGACCAGTGAGATGAGCAGGATCGCGTGCGTGTCGCCGACCTTGCTCCACCAGTAGCTGAAGTCGTCCCGGCCGGGGGTGCGGTGCTCGGCGAACCACCTCGGCACGTCCGTGTCCAAGGTGGCGAAGAAGGTGCCGTCGGCGTAATAGCTGACGAACATGCCGAAGCCGTACAGCGCGCCGAGGACCAGCACCCAGCCGACGACCAGCTCGAACACGGCGGCCCGGGGGTGCGGCAGCAGGTGCGCCTCGTCGGGCGCGGGCGCCACGTCGGGCGCGGCCTCCGGCTCGAGCCCCTCGCTCAACGCCGGCACCGGACGGCCGCGCTCCAGCCGCCAGAGCCGGAAGGCGTACGCGGTGACGCCGAGCCAGGCGGCACCGAGCAGCCAGGCCCCGAGCACGTCCGAGACGAAGTGCACGCCCAGCGCGACCCGGGTCAGGCCGATGAGGAACACGACGGCGGCGACCAGGGCGATCGCGGGCCTGCGCCAGCGGCGCGACATGGCCGGCAGGAAGACCAGCAGCAGCGCCCCGTACGCGACCATCGAGCCGAGCGCGTGCCCGCTGGGGAAGCTGTCCCCGGCGTAGCTGCCGATGGGCACCTCCACCTCGGGGCGCAGCCGGTTCACCAGCGTCTTGAGCGCCGGGTCGAGGATGAGGGCGCCCACCCCGGTGACGATCAGGAACACCGCGAGCCGGCCCTGCCGGCGGATCAGCAGGCCGACCACGGCGACCGACACCAGCCAGATGATGACCGCCCGCCCGCCGAGGTCGGTGAGCGCGTTGAGCACGGTCACCAGCGGCCCGTGCGGGGCGACCAGGTCGTTGAGCCAGGCGGCCACGCCGTGGTCGACGTCGTAGAGCGGGGACCACCGGGTCCGGACCAGCACGAGGAGCACCCCGAAGCCGACCCCGGCACCCAGCACGATCGCCAGGCCGGCCAGGGTCCGCTCGGTGAAGTGACCCAAGGGTCGTCGTAACGCCTCTTTGACCGCGCCCACGGCAGCCTCCCTCTCGCTTCTGGCGTGCCGCAATACCCGATCGGCGCTCCGCGTACACCGAGGGGTGTCCGAAGCGGAGCTACAGCGAGCTCATCTCGCCGGTGTCGTGGATCTCCTCGCGCTCGGCCTCGGGCTCCCAGAGGTCGGGCTGGGCGGGCTCGCGCACCCCGATGCGCAGCGCCTCGAGTTGGGCGGCGAAGGACAGTCCACCGAAGAGCGCCATGCCGGTCAGGTTGGCCCAGAGCAGCAGCGCCATCATCCCGGTCAGCGCCCCGTACGTCTGGCCGAACCCGCCGCTGAACCGCACGTACGCGGCGAGCAGCAGGCTGGCCACCCACCACAGCACGGTGGCGATGCCGGCGCCGAAGAAGAGCCAGGACAGGCCGGGCTGCTTGCGGCGGGGGGCGTGCCGGAAGATCACCGCGACGGCGATAACGGTCAGGCCCAGGCTGAGCGGCCAGCGCACCACGTCCCAGACGCCGTTGGCGAACTCGCCCCACGCGTAGTGCCGCTGCACGGAGTCGCCCATCGGGCCGCCGCCGACGAGGATCAGGAACCCGGTGAGCGCCGGCACGCCGGCGGTGAGGGCGAGGATGGTGGCGCGGACGTACTTCCACAGCGCGGGCCGGTCGCGTTCCACGCCGTAGATCCGGTTGGCGCCGCGCTCGATCTGGGCCATGGTGCTGGTCAGCGCGACCAGGCCGGTGAGCAGGCCGAGGCTGAGCGCCAGCTCCCCGGCGCGTTCGGTGCGGTCCCCCTCGCCGAGCAGCTCGGCCACCATCGGCTCGCTCGCCCCGGGGGTCAGCGCGAGCACCGTGTCGGCGACCACCCGGCCGCCCTCCTCCACGCCGAGTTCGCTGATCAGGCCCGTCAGCGCGATCAGGAACGGCACCACGGCGAGGCAGAGTTGCAGCGCGAAGGCGCGCGAGTGGCTGAACCCGTCGCCGTAGCGGAACCGGATGAACGCGTCCCGCAGCAGGTGCCAGCCGCCCTGCCGGCGCAGTGTGTGCCAGGCGTCGTCGGCGTTGAGTTCCTCGTCCGACATCAGCCGGGTCTCCGGCACCATCCGGGTGCTACTCACGGCGCGCTTCCTCGACGAGCTGCTCACCGCGCTCGGCGGCCGCCCGGGCGTCCTCGGCCAGGTCGGGATCCTGCGCCGGCTGCGGCACGCAGAGCCACAGCGCCCGCCGCCGGATCTCGGCCTTGAGGGTGCGGCCCGGCTCGATGAGATCGCCGTCGAGCTCCCGGGGCTGGGGCCGGTTGCTGGTGATCTCCACCCGTCGGGCCCGGAAGACCTCCATCCGGGGCACGCTGTCCTGCCGGCGTACGACCGCCCAGCCGAGCGCGAGCCAGTGCCGCAGCGTACGCGGGGTGAGCACCGCGACGTCGAGGTAGCCGTCGTCCGGTTCGGCGTCGGTGAGCAGGCGTACGCCGCCCTGGAGGCGGCCGACGTTGGCGACGAGGACGGAGCGGGCCCGGCGGCGGATCGGCTGCTGGTCGTCGATGCGGATGGAGACCTTCATCGGCCGGTCACGCAGGTGCCGGGCGGCCCCCACGACGTACGCCGGCCAGCCGAACCGCTTCTTGGTGGTCTCCGAGGTGTCGGCGAGCATCTGGGCGTCGAAGCCCATGCCGGCCATCACCGTGAAGTACTGGTCCTCGACCGCGCCGACGTCGAGCAGCCGGCGGCCACGCTCGACGGCGACCTCCAGCCCGGCGGCCAGGTCACCCGAGAGGCCCAGGTTGGCCGCGAGCAGGTTCCCGGTGCCCTGGGGCAGCACGGCGAGCGCCACGTCGGTGCCGACCAGGCCGCTGACGCAGGCCATCACGGTGCCGTCGCCGCCGCAGGCGAAGACGAGGTCCACGCCGGCCTCGACCGCCTCCTCCGTCTGGCCGCGGCCCGGGTCCTCGACCGTCGTCTCGAACCACAGCGGCTCGGGCCAGCCGGCTGCGGCGAGGGCGTCGTGGACCGTACGACGCAGCTCGTCGAGGTCTGCCACCTTCACCGGGTTGACCACCACGGCGGAGCG
>NZ_JBPQTK010000107.1:0-21977 GCF_051386315.1 Micromonospora sp. URMC 107 | reverse complement strand
GCGGCGAGCCAGGGATGGTGCAGGGCCCGGCTGAGCCGGGCCGCCGCCCAGGCGGTGGGCACGGCCGCGGCGACGCCTCCGGCCACGGCCACCGCGACCATTGCGGGGGTACGCCCACCGATCAGTTCGTTGACGATCGCGGCGCCGAAGCCGAGTGCCCCGGTGAACCCGGCGACCGCCTCCAGCGACACGGGACCGTCGAAGTCCGGGTTGCCGAGGTGGAACAGCTCGCCGCCGAGCAGGGCGAGCGCCAGCACCGCGACGCCCGCGCCGCCGATGATGAGGAAGATCAGCGTCCCCGTGGCCACGGCCTGCACGGTATCGGTGCGCCGCAACGTCGGTCGCGCGTCGACCGTTCAGCGGGGAGTGGGCCGGGCGTCGGAACCTCTCCGCCGCCGGCAATCTAGCTGTTGACAAGATTTGGGCGGAGGGCCAATCTTGACATCGACAAGAGGGAGGTGCCCGTGTCCTCGGCAACCCTGACCACCGCCGGCATCCTGCTGATCACCGTCGTCACGATCGCGTACGGCGGGCTGACCCTGCTCATGCACCTCACCCGGCGCAAGGCCGGTTACCTGGACAACCCGGTGCGCCGGGGGCTCTGGACGGCCGGGCACGCGCACGCCGGGGTGCTGGTCCTCTTCGCGCTGGCCGTGCTGCCCTACGTGGACCAGGCCGACGCGTCCGACGGCACCCGCACGCTCATCCGCGCCCTCCTCGTGGCCGCGCCCGTCCTGATGCCGCTCGGCTTCTTCCTCTCGGTGGTGCGGCCGCAGGACACGAAGCCCAACAAGCTGATCTGGCTGACCGTGGCGGGCGGCGCCAGCCTCAGCACCGGTGCCCTGCTGCTCGGCTTCACCCTGCTCTGACGGCTCTCGCCGACGGCCCACCCGGCCGCTCCGGCCAGCGCGGCCGGCGGCACCGCGCCCGCCGACGCCGGCGGTGGCGCGGCTCGCCCCGGGGCTGCCCGGGCGGCGCGGCCGGGGCCGCGTCGGGGCGCCGGGGACAATGGGGGGATGCGCTGGACCGTGCTCGACTCCCCGATCGGCGAGTTCTCCGTCGCCACCGACGGGACCCACGTGTGCCGGGCCCACTTCGGCCGGGCCTCCGGAGCCGTCGAGGAGCCGGGAGACGAGGCGGCCCGCCAGGCGCTGGCGGAGCTGCGCGCGTACTTCGCCGGCGAGCTGACCGGCTTCACGGTGCCGCTGGCGGCGCCGGGCGGGTCCGACTTCGAACGGGGCGTCTGGCGGGAGATGACCCGCATCCCGTACGGGGAGACGCTCACCTACGGCGAGGTGGCCCGGCGGCTCGGCGACCAGGGCGCCGCCCGCGCGGTCGGGGTGGCCTGCAACCGCAACCCGATCCCGGTGCTCGTGCCGTGCCACCGGATCGTCGGCGCCGGCGGCAAGCTGGTCGGCTTCGGCGGCGGCCTGGACCGGAAGGTGAAGCTGCTGGAACTGGAGGCCGGGGTCGCCCTGCGCCACGCCTGGTCCTGAACGGGACGCGGCGAGGGCCGGGTCCGCACGGACCCGGCCCTCGATGGTGCTGGTGTCGGCGCGTCAGCGCTCGACGTCGCCGGCGATGAACGCCTCGACGGCGGCGTGCGCGTCGTGGTCGGCGTACTGCACCGGCGGGGACTTCATGAAGTACGACGAGGCCGACAGGATCGGGCCGCCGATCTTCCGGTCCAGCGCGATCTTCGCGGCGCGGACGGCGTCGATGATGACACCGGCCGAGTTCGGCGAGTCCCACACCTCGAGCTTGAGCTCGGCGTTGAGCGGGGTGTCACCGAAGGAGCGACCCTCCAGGCGGATGTACGCCCACTTGCGGTCGTCCAGCCACGGCACGTGGTCCGACGGGCCGATGTGCACGTCGCTCTTGCTCATCTCGTGCGGGATCTGCGAGGTGACCGACTGGGTCTTCGAGATCTTCTTCGAGACCAGGCGGTTGCGCTCCAGCATGTTCATGAAGTCCATGTTGCCGCCGAAGTTGAGCTGGTACGTGCGCAGCAGCTCGACGCCCCGGTCCTCGAACAGCTTCGCCAGCGCGCGGTGCACGATGGTGGCGCCGACCTGGCTCTTGATGTCGTCGCCGACGATCGGCAGGCCCGCGTCCTCGAACTTCTTGGCCCACTCCGGGTCGGAGGCGATGAAGACCGGCAGCGCGTTGACGAACGCGCAGCCCGCGTCGATCGCGGCCTGGGCGTAGAACTTGTCGGCCTGCTCGGAGCCGACCGGCAGGTACGAGACCACGACGTCGACCTGCGCGTCGCGCAGCGCCTGGGCGACGTCGACCGGCTGGGCGTCGGACTCCTCGACGATCTCGCGGTAGTACTGGCCCAGACCGTCGAAGGTCGGACCGCGCTGCACCGTGACGCCGGTCGGCGGCACGTCGCAGAGCTTGATGGTGTTGTTCTCGCTGGCGACGATCGCCTCGGCGAGGTCCATGCCCACCTTCTTGGCGTCCACGTCGAACGCCGCGACGAACTGCACGTCCGAAACGTGGTAGTCGCCGAAGGTGACGTGCATGAGACCCGGGACGCGGTCGTTCGGGTCGGCGTTCCGGTAGTACTCCACGCCCTGCACGAGGGACGAGGCGCAGTTACCCACACCGACGATGGCGACGCGGACGGAGCCCATAGCGTCTGCCTCCTTCTTCTTCATCACGGCCGCTCATTCCTGGACTCTCCAGGGGCAGGCGGGCTGTTGTCTTCTCGTCGACCGCCGGCCGTCCCGGTTGACGGGACCGTCGGGGCACGGCCGGAGCGCTCGTTGGCGATGAGCTCCTCCAGCCAGCGGACCTCGCGCTCACAGGCGTCCAGGCCGTGGCGCTGCAGTTCCAGCGTGTAGGCGTCGAGGCGTTCGGCCGCCCGGCCGAGCACGTCACGAAGCCCCTCGCGGCGTTCCTCGATCTTCCGCCGGCGACCCTCGAGGATGCGGAGTCGGGTCGCCTGGTCGGTCCGGGCGAAGAACGCGAAGTGCACGCCGAACCCCGTGTCGTCGTACGTCTCGGGCCCGGTCTGTGCGATCAGTTGGGCGAAGCGTTCCTTGCCCTCCGCGGTGATTTCGTAGACCACCCGACCTCGTCGGCTGGTCAACGCGGGAACCTCCTCGGCGGTGGCGGGTGGGTCGGCGGCCTCGGTGATCCACCCCGCCGCCTGCAAACGGCGCAGGGTGGGATAGAGCGAGCCGTAGCTGATCGCCGCCCTGATCGCGCCGAGCTTGGCGGTCAGCTCCTTGCGCAGCTCGTAGCCGTGCATCGGAGACTCCTGCAGGAGGCCGAGGATGGCGAGCTCGAGCACGGGCCATCCTCTCTGTACCCTCTACGCGGAGCGGTAACCGCCGCGATGTATCGGACCGATACATCGCACGCTAGCGGATCGCCGTGATCAGGGCAAACCCCCCGCTCCGGGGTTCCCCGGTCACGCATCGTCACGGTGGTCGCCCAGCCCGACCAGACCGCGTACCCTTCTCCGCATGCGTACGCAGCGCCAGGTGGTCGACTACTCGCTCCGGAAGCGGGCGGTGCTGCGTGAGCTCCTCGCCGGCCGGGTCGGCACGTACGACGTCTGCGACGCCTCGCCCTACCTGAAGAACGCGGCCCGCTTCCACGGTGAGCCGACCGACGAGCGGTGTCCGATCTGCCGGAGCGAGAACCTGACCCACGTCCACTACATTTACGGCGACGAACTCAGGCAGTCCGCGGGTCAGGCCCGGACGCTGGCCGAGTTGCCGGTGCTGGCGATGACGGTGCGTGAGTTCCAGGTCTTCGTGGTGGAGGTGTGCCTCGGCTGTGACTGGAACCATCTCGTCGAGCAGTACCTGCTCGGCCGGGACGGGCTGGCCGGGAGCCCGGAGGGCGGCCCGGACCAGGGCGTGATGGGCGGCACGTCCGCCCCGGGTAGCGGTGCTAACGGCCGACGGAGGCGAGAGGCGCAACGGTGATCTTCGCTCGATCGGCCGACCCCGGCCAGCGCGCACACGCCCGGGGGCACCAACGGATCGTTGGTCTGATTGGCCCGATTGATTCGCAAGTGGCACCAGTCGACCGGCACGCACGTGCCGCCCTCGACGGGTGTCCCATCTCACGGCAAACCGGTGGCGGTGCAGCAGCGCCCCATCGCGACGGCAGGGTGTGAGGAATGAACTCGTACGGCGATTCCAGTTCCCCGCGCGGGCGGGCCCAGATCCCGGGCCAGCACGGCGATCCCGGCGGTGACGCCGCCGGGGGCGGCTGGTCGGCTGCACAGGAGGGTACGGCACCGCCAGGTCGCGCCTCGGTCGCGCCCCGCGCCGCCGGCGGGCGGGCCTCGGTCGGCGGTTCGGCGGCCGTGCCACCGCGCGGCGGGTCCGCCTCCGGCTCGGCGTCGGCGGCCGTCCCCCCGCGCGGCGGGTCCGTCTCCGGCTCGGCTTCGGTGGCCGTCCCGCCGCGTGCCGGTTCGGCCCCGGTGGGTTCCGCCCCCGTCGGTCGAGCAGTGCCGGGCCGGGCCTCGGTGCCGGTCTCGCCGGCACCCGGGGCGGGCCGTGCGGGCGCGGGTCGCGCGTCGGTGCCGGTCTCCCCTGCGGCCGGCGGGTCGGCCGGTCGCGCCTCGGTGGGTTCCGCCGGCGTCGGCGCCGCCCCGGCTGGACGGGCCAGCGTCGGGTCGGCGGCCGTCGGCGGCGTCAGCGGCCGGGCCTCGGCGCGGGCGAGCGTCTCGCCGGTCTCGGGCGGCCCGGGTGGGCCTGGCGGTCCCGGGGGTCCGACGGGCCCCGGCCGCGGCGGCCGCGGTGCGGGTGGTCCTGCTGGCGCAGGGCGGTCGAAGAAGCGCAAGCGGGCGAACCTGCTGATCGCCAGCTTCGCCGTCTTCATCATGCTCGCCGGGCTCGGCGTGGTCGGCTTCACCTACTACTCGACCAACGTGGTCCTGCCGGACGAGGTTCCGCTGCCGCTCTCCACCACGATCCTGGCCAGCGACAAGAAGACCCAGGTGGCCCGGCTGGGCAACGAGAACCGCACCTTCGTCACGATCAAGGACATCCCCGACCACGTCGAGAACGCCGTGGCGGCGGCCGAGGACCGCAACTTCTACAAGCACTCGGGCGTGGACTACAAGGGCATCGCGCGGGCGGCCTGGAACAACATCAGCGGCGGCGACAAGCAGGGCGCCTCGACGATCACCCAGCAGTACGCCCGCAACGCGATCGAGAACCTCAAGGACGACAGCTACGCCCGGAAGGTCAAGGAGGCGATCTTCGCCTCCAAGCTCAACGAGAAGTACAGCAAGCCGGAGATCATGCAGCACTACCTGAACGTGATCTACTTCGGGCGCGGTGCGTACGGCATCGAGGCGGCCGCGCAGACGTACTTCGGCAAGCCGGTCGGCAAGCTCACGGTCGCCGAGGGGGCGGTGCTCGCGGCCCTGATCAAGCAACCGATGCCCACCGCCACCCACAAGGGCTACGACCCCGCCGTCAACCCCGAGCAGGCCAAGGACCGGTGGAACTACGTGGTCGGGGGCATGGTCGAGGAGGGCTGGCTGAACGCCGCGGATCGACCGACCGCGTACCCGAAGGTGCTGGCGCCGAAGAAGGACGGCAACGGGTTCGGCGTGAAGAGCCCCCGGGGCAACGTCGTCAACTACGTCCGCCAGGAGATGGAGCAGTGGGGGATCTGCTCCGATTCGGGCGCACCGGGCAAGCCGACCTGCGTCGACGAGTTGCGTTCCGGTGGTTACCGGATCACGACCACCATCAACGCCAAGATGCAGGCGGCGCTGGAGGAGGCCGCCCCGCCGGATCGGAAGGGGTCGGTGCTCTACGGGCAGCCGAGGAACCTGATGGCGGCGGCGGTCTCCGTCGAGCCGAAGACCGGCCGGGTGCTCGCCTACTACGGCGGTGACAGCGGCGCGGACTTCGACTACGCGGGCAAGAACACCAACGCCAACGGCGACCTCGTCGGTGGTCACCCGCCGGGCTCGTCGTTCAAGGTCTACACCTTGGCGGCCGCCGTCGACGCCGGCATCTCGGTCAAGTCGCGCTGGGACGCCACCCCGTTCAAGCCGGAAGGCTTCAAGGACAAGGTGCAGAACGCAAACCGCAACGCGGTCTGCGGCAAGAACTGCACGCTGGAGGAGTCGACCATCCGGTCGTACAACGTGCCGTTCTTCCATCTCACGGAGAAGATCGGTCCGGACAAGGTGGTCGCCATGGCGAGGCAGGCGGGCGTCAGCACGATGTGGACGGTCGACCCGCCCCAGCCGTTCGACCTGTTCAAGGAGAAGCCGGAGGACCTCGCGCCGCGCAAGTTCGACCGGGTCGTCGGCTACGGTCAGTACCCAATCACCGTGCTCGACCACGCCAACGGGCTCGCCACTCTCGCCAACGACGGCGTGTACAACAAGGCGCACTTCGTTCTCAAGGTGGAGAGGCAGAACAAGTCCACCGGAAAGTGGGAGCAGGTTCCCGGGACCGGCGAAAGGCTCAAGCCGCAGCCGCGCATCAAGAAGGAGGTCGCCCAGGAGGTGACCGCGGTGCTGAAGGAGATCCCGGAGAAGAACAACGCCGGCCTTGACAACGGGCGGGACGCGGCCGGCAAGACCGGCACCTGGGAGCACAACGGCACTCCCCGTAACGCCCATGCCTGGATGGTGGGCTACGACGACAACCTCGCCACTGCGGTGTGGATCGGCAGCCGGGACCACAGGAAGCCGACGATCGTGGACAAGAACAAGAACGACATCGGCGGTAGCAGCTTCCCGGCCGAGCTCTGGAAGCGGTACATGGACGACGCGCTGAAGGGCAAGGAGGCGTCGCCTCTGCCGAGCGTCACCGGCATCGGTGACGACAAGGCCGGCAACGGCGTGGAGCCCCCGGCCCCGACGCCCCCGTCGAACCCGCCGAACTGCGATCCCCTCGGCCTGTTCTGCCCGCCGGGCGGCAACAACGGCGGCGGGAACAACGGCGGTGGCACCCCTCCGGGCGGTCCCACCGCGCCCACCACCCCGACCGATCCGCGGCCGGGCGGGAACGGCGGCGGCGTTTCGCGTACCGACGTGTCGTGAGAGAGAGGGGACGCGGAGGCCAGATGTACGGCAGGATGCACCTTCATGAGCACGCAGTCGACGCGAGGCATCGACGACGCCGGTGCCCCTGACCACCCGTCCCGCTCCGACGGCTTCGTCCGGGGCGTCTCCGGCGCCATCGGCGGTCCGCTGGGCGACCACGCTGTCGCGCTGGACCGGCCCGCCGGGCGGGAGAGTCGGTTCTGGACGGCGGCCCGCATCGTCCTGGCCCTGGTCTGCCTGACCCTGGCGTTGCACTGGGTGCAGAAGTCGCCCTGCCAGGACGGTGCCTGGCAGAACAACGTGCAGTACACCCGGTTCTGCTACACGGACGTGCTGGCGCTCTACTACGCCGAGCGGCTCAACGAGGGTGCGGTCCCCTACCAGGACCACCCCGTCGAGTATCCGGTGCTCACCGGGTACTTCATGGGCGCGCTCGGCCTGCCCGTGCACGCCCTCGGCCAGAACGACCCGGGGATCAACCAGGGCATGTGGTTCTACAACCTGAACGCGCTGGTGCTCGGTGCGCTGGCGGTCGCCACGGTGGCGGTGATCCTCGCCCTGCGCCGCCGCCGACCGTGGGACGCCGCGCTCTTCGCGCTCGCCCCCGCGCTGATGCTCACCGCCACGGTCAACTGGGACCTGCTCGCCATCGGCCTGGCCGCGTTCGGCCTCTTCGCCTGGGCCCGCAGCCGCCCGTTGGCGGCCGGCGTCCTGCTCGGTCTCGCCGGGGCGGCCAAGATGTGGCCGCTGTTCATCCTCGGCCCCATCCTGGTGCTGGCGCTGCGCGCCGGGCGGCTCCGCGCCGCCCTCACCGCCTTCGGCGCGGCACTGGTGTCCCTGGTCGCCGTGAACCTGCCGGTCGCCATTCCCTACCGGGAGAACTGGGACCGCTTCTTCGAGCTGAACTCGACCCGCCCCATCGACTGGGGCACCCTCTGGTACATCGGGCGCTACCTGGACGGCAAGGTCGGCAGCGGCAACCCCGCCGACCTCGGGCCCTTCGAGTGGCTGAACGTCAACATCCCCACGCTGAACACCCTGTCGTACGCTCTCTTCGGGCTGGCCTGCCTCGGGGTGGCCGCGCTGGGGCTGCTGGCCCCGCGCCGGCCCCGGCTCGCCCAGCTCGCGTTCCTGGTGGTCGCCGCCTTCCTGATCTTCAGCAAGGTGTGGTCGCAGCAGTTCGTGCTCTGGCTGCTGCCGCTGGTGGTGCTCGCCCGCCCGAAGTGGGGCGCCTTCCTGGCCTGGCAGCTGGCCGAGGTCTGCTACTTCGTGGCCTTCTACGGCGAGCTGCTCGGCGCGGCGACCAGCCGGCCGGTCTTCCCTGAGGGCGTCTTCGTGCTGGCGTCGACGCTGCGGCTGACCACCGTGGTGGTGCTCTGCGTACTCGTCGTGCGGGAGATCCTGAATCCCGAGCTGGACGCTGTCCGCAAGGTCTATCCGGACGATCCGGATGGTGGCTTGTTGAATGGTCCTGCTGACGCACCCTGGGTGGCCCGCTGGCGTCGATCCGCCGCGACGTCCCGGCAAGCAGAGGAGCCGGTGGTCGGTGCGGCACCACTAGCCTCGGCCAACGACGGCAGCGATGGGCGGACGGTGGACGGCAGATGATGCCCTGATGGCGGCCTGTCGGATCCTTCGTGGACCCGATAGGAAGCAGAGGAACCCTCATGCTGCGAAAGAAAATCGTCCACTTGGGCGCTGCGCTGGCGTTCTGCCTGACCGGCGTCGTAGCCCCACAGGCGGCGCTGGCTGCTCCGCCAGCGGCGCCAGTCACTCCGGGCGCGGTGGGGGAATCGCCGGCCACTGTGAGCGCCGAGGAGTTGGACCCGAAGACGGCCACCATGATCTCCGAGGTGGAGCTGGCTTCGTCCGGCTGTGGATCCAGGTGCGACGGCCAGAACCCGGCGACGTACAAGATCTATTACAGTGGATGCTCGACGTGCTACCACTACTGCGCTGACGACGCGACCACCGTCGCGAGTAACACCGACGGCATCAACCTGGAACTGCGATACAGCCCTCGGTGCCGGACCGCCTGGACCCGGGTGTCGTCGGACTTCTACTACCCGACGATCCGCAGTTACTACTCGGACGGCCGGGTCCGGACCTCGTACAGCGGCTTCGAGGGCGCCTACTACACGAAGATGGTCAACGACGCTGGCCTGCTCGCCAGGGCGGAGGCGAGCGCCGGCTCCGGGACCTGGTGGACCTCAAAGTACTGAGACCGGGAGCATCCGCGGTTCCGACGCGGGTCACCCACCCGTAGGCCAGGCCCAGGATTCCATTCCTCCTCAGTCGAAGATCGGTGACGGCAGCTACGCGCGACCACCTTCGCTTCACGCAATCGAGAGCGGTCGCGCGTATCTGCCGCAGGCTCGCACTCTCGTCGATCACCTGCACGACAGACTCAGGGAGGCGTGGCGGGCGGCCATGCCATTGGGCCCAGGCGATGTCCCGTCTCCACGTTGACGCCGAGTGGCTCGTTGAGCACCATCAAGCATCCAGTGGTCGAACTGATCTCCACCACCGCCGGGGGCGGCCCAACGGCGTACCGGTCAGGAGCCCTGACCCGCCTGGACGCGGTCTGGGAATGACCGGAACCGGTCCGCTGTAGCCGCCGAGGCCGGTGTGACGGAAGGCTGACGTGGATCTGACCGGTACGAGCGCCGTCGATGTGATCCTGCCTGCCCTGCTCGTCGCCGCCCCTCCACCAGGATCTCCGTCCGGCCCGGGGCACCCGCGTCGTTGATCAGCGTCTGCACTGCCTGCGACAGGTCGACGAGCGCGGCCTGGATCGCCTTGAGCGTCGACAGGTCCGTCGTGCCGACCGGTTCGGTGCAAGATGCTGGCCCCCGCAATTGCGCCTCTACGCGAAGCAGGGCAGGTCCCGGGCCGAGCCCCAGTTCCCGATCCAACCGCTGGCGGAGTCGTCCGAGCACCTCGAGTGCGTCGGCCGTACGGAATGCGTGGTGCAGCGCCTGGGCCAGACAGGCGTGCAGGAATTCGTTGTACGGGTATGCCTGCGTCCACAAGCTCAGGTCAGGCACCAGTTCCGCGTACCGGCCCTGGGTAAATTCCCAGTCAACCAACTGTTCCAGTGCCCGCACCCGTACCTCCTCCAGCCGGGTGACCTCACCGGCGAGGCGGTCGGAATCGATGTCCTCCATGGCCCGACCGCGCCAGAGCGTCAGCGCGTGCCGGAGCCGGGTGGTCGCCCTGGCATGGTCGCCGTTCTGCGCGGACTGCGTGGCCGCCTTGTATTCGGCACAGAAAAGGCGCTCGTCCACCGAGCTCTCGTCAATTTCCAGGATGTATTGGGATCCGCGCCTCAGCACGGTCTGCGTGTGCCCACATTCAATTAGCCGGGAATTGAGGGAGCCGACGCAGTTTTGCACCTGTTGACGGGCCGTGGTCGGCGGATTTTCTGGCCAGATGACGTCGATCAGTCGGTCCACCGATACATCGACGTTGTTGCTGATCAGCAGCGCGGCCAGGAGTTTCCGATGACGTGAACTGGAAAGCGGCACAAAAAATTGTCCGCTGGAAATCGCCAATGGCCCGAGAATCTTGAATCGCACCATATATACCCCCCGTGCTGGCTTAGTCACGCGACTATGTCAGCAAACCTTCAAGAAGTCAAGGGGATTCGATGTCTCATGAAAAGTGTACTTCGGTAAATAATGTGGTCGGGAGTCTCACAAGCGGTAGACGACCACGTCGCCGATCTCCTCGCGGGTGATGCCGAGCCCGTCGACCGGTGCGTCGACGGTGACCTCCCACGGCGTGCCGGCGATGTGGTCCCGCATCAGCAGCACGTTGCGGACCCCGAGGACGCGCAGGTAGTCGACGCTGACCTGGTCGGGGAAGGAGAGCGTCACGCGGCGTACGTCGTCGAGCTGCCGTGGCGTGAAGCCGCTCCCTCCGTTCACCACGTCCTGGAACCGGGTGGTGGACCAGAGCATCACCGGCTGGTCGAGGCTCTGGTTGCTCGGCAGCACCAGCAGCGGCCCGTCCACGGTCCGCATCGCGGCCGGCTGGGGCGGCACGATCGGGTGCGGCGTGGAATTCAACCCCTCGCCGATCACCAGCACCAGCGGCAGGAGGGTCGCCAGCCGCAGCCACGGGCTCGGCCAGGAGGGGATCCGCTCGGCGGAGATCTCCCGGACCCGGGCGGCGAACGCGCTCACCGCGCCCGCCGCGAGCAGCCCGAGCAGCAGCGTCGTCCAGAGCATCAGCCGACCCGGCGTACGCAGGCCGTTCCAGCCGGGCAGGTGCTCGAACAGCGGCACGTAGGTGAAGGTGCCGTCGAAGAACCGGGTGCCCATGGCGAGCACCATCGTCACCACCACCCCGGCGAGCAGCAGCAGCCGGTGGCGCAGCTTCCACACCGAGAAGAAGAGCCCGCCGGCGGCGAGCGCGTAGAGCACGAAGCCGGGCAGCAGGGTCATCTCCGGGTGCCAGGGCAGCAGCGCCCGCGCCCCCTCGTGCAGCCCACCCCAGACCCGCGACTCGGCGGGCGCGGTGAAGAAACCGCTCGCCGGCGGCGAGAAGATGCCGATGTCGCCGATGGAGCGCTTCGCGTTCGGGTGCGCCTCCGCCACCGTGAAGAACGGGATGGCCAGCAGCGCGCCGACGCCGGCGAAGAGCAGGCCGCCGACCAGGTCCGCGACCAGCAGCCGGCGGCCGAACGGCCGCTTGACCGGCCGGACCACCCACCGCCGCAGGAACCAGGTGACGGCCGCGACCAGCACGGTCCCGGCGAGGAAGTACGCGAACGGCAGCCCGATGCCGAAGCCGAGACTGAGTTGCCAGGCCGCGACCAGCCAGCCGGCGTAGACCCAGCCGTCGTGCCGGCGCTCGGGACGGTACCCGTGCCGCAGCGACCAGCCGTGCCCCCGGGCGAGCATGGCCAACGCCAGCGGGATGCCGCCGTTGGAGATCACGTGCAGGTGCCCGGCCTGGGCCAGCAGCCAGGGCGCGTAGGCGAAGCTCGCCCCGGCCACCGCGGAGCCGATCCGGCCCGCGCCGAGCTGCCGGGCCAGCGCGTACGCCCCGAGCGTGGCGAGCGCGTGGGCCAGCACGAACATGATGTTGTAGCGGAGTACGGCGGCTTCGGGGCCGGTGCCGATCATGCCCGCCGGGGCGTAGCCGAGCAGGGTGTCGGAGAAGGCGAAGCTCCACGACTCCGGGAAGAAGGTGTTCGACTGCCACAGCTGCGCCGGGTTGGTCAGCAGGATGTGCCCCGACCAGGCCATCTGCCACGCCTGGAGGCTCGGGTCCCAGTAGTCCTGCGGCAGGGTGTGCCGCGGGTAGCGCAGCGTGGGCCAGGTCAGCAGCACGGCCAGCGCCAGCGAGGCGAGCGTCGCGAGCGTCCACTCGTGGATCAGCAGGCGGCCGACCGCCCGTGCGGCGCGCCCGATCCGGGAGGGCACCGGTTCGGGGGCGGACGCGAAGGCCTCCCACCGGTCCGGCTTGCCCTTGTCGCCCCCGTCCGAGTCCTTGCCGTCGGCAGGCTTGTCGCCGCCGGTGCCCGCGCCCTGGGCGCCGTTCCCGGCCCTGCCGGCCTCGTCCGCCGCACCAACCTCGGTGCCGGCGGCACCGTCCTTGCCGGCCTTCGGCTCGTCCTTGTCGTCGGCACCGTCCTTGCCGTCGGTCTTGCCGGCCGCATCAACCCTGGTGTCGGCCGCGCCAGTCCTGGTTCCGACCTCGTCGGCCCCGCCGGTCTTGGTGTCGACCTTCCCGTTCCTGGCCTCGGCCCCGCCGGCCTTGGCTTCGGCCCCGCCTACATCGGGCTGGACCGTGGGAGCCTCGGATTGCGCCGTGTCGGTCCTGGCGGCCGTGCCGGGCGTGGCACCCGCTGTGCCGGCTTCTCCGGCGCGGTCCGTCTTCTCGCCCGCGTCGGCCTTCGTGGCCGGGCCGGTCGCGTCGGACAGGCCTCCGGTGGGCGCGGCAGCGGCGTCGGGGCGGGAGCCGCCGGCGGCGGACTGCTCGGTCGTCATGCCGTCGGGCTCCCCGTGCCCAGTCGGTCACGCAGGAAGGCGATGTCGGCGCCCTGACCGTCGACCCCGCCCGGGGTCTCGACGATGACCGGTGCGCCCGCGGCGCGGATCACCGCCACCACCAGCTCCGGGTCGATCGTGCCGCCGTCGAGGTTGTCGTGCCGGTCCTGGCCCGAGTTGAACGCGCCCTTGGAGTTGTTGGCGTGCACCAGGTCGATCCGCCCGGTGATCGCCTTGACCCGGTCGACCAGGCCGAGCAGCTCCTCGCCACCGGCGTGGGCGTGACAGGTGTCGAGGCAGAAGCCCACCTCGTGGTCGCCCACGGCGTCCCAGAGCCGGGCGAGCGCGTCGAGCCGCCGGGCACACGCGTTGTCGCCGCCGGCGGTGTTCTCGATCAGGACCGGCACGCCGAAGCCGCCGGAGTCCGCCGCGTACGCGAAGGTCTTGCGCCAGTTGTCGAAGCCGACGGCCAGGTCGTCGCCGGCGTTGACGTGCCCGCCGTGCACGATCAGCCCCTTGGCGCCGATGGCGGCGGCCGCCTGGGCGTGCCCGAGCAGCAGCTTGCGGCTGGGGATCCGGATCCGGTTGTTCAGGGTCGCGACGTTGATGACGTACGGCGCGTGCACGTAGAGGTCGACGTCCGCGGCCCGTAGCCGGTCCGCGTCCTCCCGTGGCTTCGGCGCCTTCCACCCCTGCGGGTCGGAGAGGAAGAACTGCACGGCCTCGGCCCCTCGGGCGGTCGCCTCCGCCATCGGGTCGGTCGAATCGACGTGGGCTCCGATACGCATGCAGGGGAGCCTACGTCGCGTCGCCGACAGCGGGGATGACGGCGGTGGCGGACGCGCCGGCCCCACGCGTCACCTCCCGGCGTCGGCGGTCGTTGATGCGAGTGGGATCCACGGTTGCCGCAGCGACCCGGAACGCCGCTGGTCGGCCGGCCGGAGGCGCGTCGAACCGCCCGAGAGCGGGGGCACCCCCGTCGCGCGGCCCGGCGCGGCGGGGGCCCGGCCTGGCGGAACCTGGCTCATCGGGAAATTTGTCGGAGAATTCCGCCATTTACCCCGACAAGGGGCAAGAGCCGTTGTAACGTCAGGTAACAACACGATAAAGCTCCGCGGGGCGTCCCCGGTCCAACCTCATCGGTGTGGTCGTTCCTCCCCAGGTCCCACCCAAGGAATGCGGACGGGACGCCCCGCGGCCTCGTGTACGGGGGCTCGCATCGACAGCGACGTCGACGCGGGCCCCCGTCGCCATGCCCTCCCGGCAGGGCCCCCGGACCACCCCGGGCATGATCGTCCGGACCGGGTATCCTGGTCCGGTTGTCCGCGTCCGGCCGGGTTCCCCCGGAACCGGCGTGGGCCACGACGCACGACCTCCTGCCACGGAAGGACCGTGGCCGCTTAGCCCACAGGAGGTGAGCACGTCTTGCGTCATTACGAAGTAATGGTGATCCTCGACCCCAGCCTCGAGGAGCGCACCGTCGCCCCGTCGCTCGACACGTACCTGAACGTGATCCGGACCGCGGGTGGCTCGGTGGAGAAGACCGACGTGTGGGGCCGCCGGCGCCTCGCGTACGAGATCAACAAGAAGGCCGAAGGCATCTACGCCGTCATCGACCTGCAGGCGACGCCCGCAGCGGTGGCCGAGCTGGACCGTCAGCTGCGGCTCAACGAGTCCGTGCTGCGCACCAAGGTCATCCGGCCGGAGATGCGCTAAAGCATTCAACCCGGTTCACCCGGATCAGCCTCATCGGCACTGTCGGAGGGCTCTGAGAGCCTGTACGGCAGAACTGATGAGTGCGCGAGGAGATGGTCATGGCAGGAGACACCACCATCACGGTCATCGGCAACCTGACCGATGACCCCGAGTTGCGGTTCACCCCCTCCGGTGCGGCGGTCGCCAAGTTCCGGGTCGCTTCGACGCCCCGGTTCATGGACAAGGCCTCCGGCGAGTGGAAGGACGGCGAGCCGCTCTTCCTGGCGTGCACCGTGTGGCGGCAGGCGGCGGAGCACGTCGCCGAGTCGCTCCAGCGGGGCGCCCGCGTGATCGTCTCGGGTCGGCTGCGTCAGCGGTCGTACGAGACGCGCGAGGGCGAGAAGCGCACCGTCATCGAGCTCGAGGTCGACGAGATCGGCCCGTCGCTGCGCTACGCCACGGCGAAGGTGCAGAAGATGTCCCGCTCCGGCGGCGGTGGCGGCGGCTTCGGCGGTGGTGGTGGAGGCGGCCAGGGCGGCGGCGGAGGCAACTTCGACGACCCCTGGGCCTCGGCTGCGCCAGCACCCTCGCGCGGTGGTTCGGGTGGCGGCAACTTCGACGAGGAGCCTCCGTTCTAATGGCGCCGAGCGCCCGCGATCGCAAACCAGGAGCACGAGCAATGGCCAAGGCCGCTGCACTTCGCAAGCCGAAGAAGAAGGTGAACCCGCTCGACAAGGACGGGATCACCTACATCGATTACAAGGACACCGCGCTGCTGCGCAAGTTCATCTCCGACCGCGGCAAGATCCGCGCTCGGCGGGTGACCGGCGTGACCTCGCAGCAGCAGCGGCAGATCGCCCGTGCGGTCAAGAACGCCCGTGAGATGGCGCTCCTGCCGTACACGGCCACGGCCCGCTGAGAGGAGGCACCGATATGAAGATCATCCTGACTCAGGAGGTGTCCGGCCTCGGTGCCCCGGGCGACATCGTCGAGGTCAAGAACGGCTACGGCCGTAACTACCTGCTGCCGCAGGGCTTCGCGATCGCCTGGACCAAGGGTGCGGAGAAGCAGGTCACGGTCATCAAGCGGGCCCGCTCGGCCCGGGAGATCCGCGACCTCGGCCACGCCAACGAGGTCAAGGGCCAGCTCGAGGGCCTCAAGGTCAACCTGAAGGCCCGCGCCGGCGACGGTGGTCGGCTCTTCGGCTCGGTCACCCCGGCCGAGATCGTCGACGCCGTCAAGGCCGCCGGTGGTCCGGTCCTCGACCGTCGCCGGCTGGAGCTGACCGGGCCCATCAAGTCGACCGGCTCCTACCCGGTGCGGATCAAGCTGCACCCCGAGGTGACCGCCAAGTTCGACCTCAACGTCGTCCAGGGCTGACACCTCACCCCGGCACCACGACAGGGCCCGCACCGACCGGTGCGGGCCCTGTTCGCCGTACGGTCGGCGTCGCGCTTCCGGCCGCACGGGCCGAGACGGCGCGTCAGCCGATCGGCTGGCCGGTAACCGCGCTGATCATCACCGTCGAGACGCCGCCGCCGACCACGGCCGCCGCCAGCGCGACGCTGGCCGAGCGCCACGTCGTCCCGACCCGGCGCAGCAGCAGCGCCACCACCAGGCTGCTAGCCAACGCCAATCCGAAGCGCGGCAGGCCCGACGCCAGCGAGCCCAGCGCCCGCGACTGCGGCGAGTCGCAACCTCCTCCGCTGATGTCCGTGACGCACCCCGCCGGCACCTGCCCGTCCAGGGTCAGCAACCAGACGAAGACCAGCACCGCCGGCACCAGATAGCAGGCGACCGTGTAGAGCAGCGACCGCCACGGCCCGCCCGGATCGGCATCGAGCAGGTCGTCCTCGATGCGACGGCCCCGGGCCCCCGCTCCGGCGGTCCCGGCCCGACGGCGTACGGCCGACGTCGCCGCACCGACCGGCGCGGCCCCCCGCCGACGCGGCGCCGGACCCGGCCGCGGCGCGGAGTAGGGCACCACCGGTGACCGGGGCGCCGACACCGGCGGATCCATCCACCGGGGATCGTCGCCCGCCAGCGGCGTGCCCGACCAGAAACCCTCGTGCCGGCCGTCCCGCCCCGGCCAGGGCCACTCCTGGACGGCACCTCCGCCGGAACCCGGCGCGGTCCGGTCCCACCCGCCGCCGTCGGAATACCGCTCCCACTGCCCGGTGTCGTCGGGCTGCTGCCACTGCGCGGTGCCGTCGGTCCGGTCCCACCGGCCGGTGCCGGCGTGGTCCCAGCGGTCGGCCTCGCCGGCCGGACGCCACGCGTGCACCCCCGACGCGTCCCACGTGTCCACGGACGGAAGACGGGACGGCGGCGTACCGGACCCGGCGGTGTGCGACTCCCGGTCCCAGGGATCGACGACCGGCCGGTCCTCCGCCGCCCGCCGGCCCCGCCGCTCGGCCTCCCGCTCCGGTACGGGCCCGGACGCGTCGGCCTGCTCCGGGCCGGACCAGACGACCTGCGGGCGGTCGGCCGGCAGGCGCCTCGGTCGGCTCGGCGGCACCGCGTGGGAGACCGGATCGTCCTCGGCCCGCCGCCGCCCGGAGTATCCCCGCTCCTGCGGGTGCTCGAACGTCCACTCCCCAGTGTGCTCCGACTCCGGGGCCGCGCCGACCGTCGGGGCCTCGCGCCAGCTCGTCTCGCTGACCCGGCGCCAACTGCTCGTGGTCTCGGTGCTCCGCCAGGTGCCGCCGGGCTGCGGCCGGTCGGCCCCGATCTGCACCTCGTCGTCGGGCGCGGCGTGCCGGCCACCGCCGTCCGCGCGGCGGACTCCCGACTCCACCGCCCAACGTGGCAGGTAGCTGTCGACCGGCTCCCGCTCGCCGCGCTCCACGGCCCGGCGGCGACTCGGCGTGCGGTGACGAGCGGTGGCGCGCTCGTAGGGATCGGTGGGTGCCGGGTCGGCCGGATCGTCCCAGGGTGCGACCGGCCGTCGCTCGCGCGGACCATCCTCTCCGCGTCCCCAGTCCCGGTTACTCACGGCGGGAGCGTGACCCTTCTCGACCGATGGCGCAATCCGCTGTCCAGGTGTAGCCGTTCGCTGGAGATGGTACGGGACGTTCGACCACGCAGTTCGACCGAAAACTTGCCATCCACAGGCTGGGGATTGTGTTTTCGCAGTTCAGGGCCCTGCGGTGGAGAATTCCCCAGCCGTTGTCCACAGGCTGTGCACACCCTGCGCACATGCTTGTCCACCGGCGTCCACAGGTTGTCCCGAGGCTCGTCCACCGACGTGGTTGAGGGGCTGACCTCGGGTTCCGTATGGTTGGCCCCCGACCGGCCGCGCGATGACCCCCGATCGACCGGCAGGTCGAGGTTGTCGTACCCCGGCGACCGGGCTGAATCCGGATCCGACGCAGTGGAGGGGGGACCCGTGTCGGTCACCGACGACATGCGGGCGGACTCGCGGTCGGGCGGGGGGCAGGCGTCCCCGCCGCCGCAGCGCGACGGCCAGTTCGACAAGACCCCGCCCCAGGACGTCGCCGCCGAGCAGTGCGTCCTCGGCGGCATGCTGCTGTCCAAGGACGCCATCGCCGACGTCGTCGAGATCCTCAAGACCAACGACTTCTACCGGCCGGTGCACGCCACCATCTTCGACACCATCCTGGAGATCTACGGCCGGGGCGAGCCGGCCGACTCCATCACGGTGGCGGCGGCCCTGGCCGACTCCGGCGACCTCGTCCGGATCGGCGGCGCTCCCTACCTGCACACGCTGATCGCCAGCGTGCCGACCGCCGCGAACGCGGCGTACTACGCGCGCATCGTCAGCGAGCGGGCGGTCCTGCGCCGCCTGGTCGAGGCCGGCACCAAGATCGTGCAACTGGGCTACGGCACGGGTCAGGGCGGCAGCCGCGACGTCGACGACATCGTCGACCTCGCCCAGCAGGCGGTCTACGACGTCACGGAGCGCCGCGTCAGCGAGGACTTCGCCGTGCTCGCCGACATGCTCCAGCCGACGCTGGACGAGATCGAGGCGGTGGGCGCCCAGGGCGGCGTGATGACCGGCGTCCCGACCGGCTTCACCGACCTGGACCGCCTGCTCAACGGCCTGCACGCGGGGCAGCTCGTGATCGTTGCCGGACGTCCCGGGTTGGGGAAGGCGCTCGCGCTGGACACTCCGCTTCCCACGCCGACGGGCTGGACCACGATGGGGGAGGTCAAGGTCGGCGACGAGTTGCTGGGCGCTGACGGTCTGCCCACGAAAGTCACCGCCGCGTTCGAGGTGCGGCACGACCGGCCGTGCTACGAGGTCGAATTCTCCGACGGTTCGGTGATCGTTGCCGACGGTGAACACCTATGGAAGACCACTACGCGGGCAGGTCGCCGCGCCGCCCCTGCCCGCCGGCGCAACCACTGGTCTCCCGAGGCCATCGAGCGACTGCGGCAGGCAGCCGCAGGCGCGTCCCCCGGCGACGACGTCACGATCGCGGAATTGGCCGCCGTGCTCGGTCCGGAGTTCACGCACACCGCCCACCGGGTGGCGCACGACATCGCCGACGACTCGCCCGTCGTCATGCGCAGGCGCCCGCGTGTGCGCCCGGCCAGGGCCTATCCGGCCCGCCGCCTCTACCGCCGCTTGTTGGCTCGCGTCGAGCAGTGGTCGGACAGCCTGACGGCGGCGGAGTTGCCGGACGTGGTGACGACAGAGCAGATACGGGCGACCCTGCGTACGAACACGGCTGACCGGCGGCTGAATCATGCGGTCGAGAACGCCGCCGCACTCCGCCTCCCGGAACGGGATCTCCCGCTCGCGCCGTACACGCTCGGGGTCTGGCTCGGCGACGGCCACACGGCGGAAGGAAGGGTCACCACCGTCGACCCGGAGATCCTGACCGGGATCGAGTCCGACGGCTTCGAGGTGCGACCTTCGGGGCCGATGGTCTACACCATTTGTCCGCCGCGACTGCCCGCGATCCCGGACCGTGAATGCGTTGTCTGCCACGCGGTCTTCACGCCTCGCGGCCCGGCGGTCCACACCTGTGGTCAGTCGTGCGGAGGCCGGTCGAAGGGGCTCGTCCCCGCGGCACGGCGCGAAGGTTGCGCTCACTGCGGAAGGGTGGGCGCCGGCGCCTGGAACGCAAGTCGCAGGTGTCGTGACTGCCACAACCGGTACGGATCCCTCCGCGGCTATCTGCGCGCAGCGGGAGTGTTGGGCGACAAGCACATCCCCACCGCGTACCTGCGGGCCTCCGAGGCGCAGCGGCGAGCGCTGCTGGCCGGGCTGCTCGACACCGACGGCACCGTGACCGTCAGCGGGAACGTGCAGTTCACCACGACGTCGCCCCGCCTCGCCGAAGACGTGCACGAACTGGTCGTCAGTCTCGGGTACCGCTGCTCGGTCACGCGGAAGACCGTCAAGGGGCGCACCCCGGAAAGCTCGATCGCCTTCAACCTGAACTTCACGACCAGGGACGAGGTCTTCCGCCTGCCGCGCAAGCGGGACGCACACCGGTTGCGGCGCCGTAGCGAGAGCAACTCCCGGACGGACAGCCGCTTCATCGTCGACGTCCGACCGGTTCCGAGCGTGCCCGTCCGGTGCGTCACGGTGGACAATTCCGATCACCTCTACCTCGCGGGTCGGGCGATGATCCCGACCCACAACAGCACCGCGAGTATGGACTTCGCCCGAAATGCCGCCATCAGGGCCAATCAGGCGTCGGCCATCTTCTCCCTGGAAATGAGCAAGGTCGAGATCGTCATGCGGCTGCTCTCGGCCGAGGCGCGGGTGCCGCTGCACGTCCTGCGCAGCGGCCAGCTCTCCGACGACGACTGGACCAAGCTCGCCCGCTGCATGGGGGAGATCAGCGAGGCGCCGCTCTTCGTCGACGACACGCCGAGCATGAACCTGATGGAGATCCGGGCCAAGGCGCGCCGCCTCAAGCAGCGGCACGACCTCAAGCTGATCGTGGTCGACTATCTCCAGCTGATGACCTCCCCGAAGCGCACCGAGAGCCGGCAGCAGGAGGTCGCGGACCTCTCCCGTGGTCTGAAGCTGCTCGCCAAGGAGGTCGAGTGCCCGGTGATCGCGGTGAGCCAGCTGAACCGTGGCCCGGAGCAGCGTACCGACAAGCGACCGCAGCTGTCCGATTTGCGCGAATCTGGCTCAATTGAGCAGGATGCCGACGTCGTCATCCTGCTGCACCGCGACGACTACTACGACAAGGAGTCGCCGCGGGCCGGGGAGGCGGACTTCATTGTCGCCAAGCACAGAAATGGTCCGACCGACACGGTGACGGTGGCCGCGCAGCTCCACCTGTCGCGCTTCGTCGACATGGCCATCGTCTGAGGACGGTTGCGCGGGTCAGCCCAGGAGGGGGAACCAGCCGGCAACCTCGCCGAGTTCGAGCTGGTCGCGGTCGGTGAGCGGCACGCGTCCGGTCGCCTTGAGCAGGTACTCCGCGTCGCTCCACGCGGCCGGTCGGACGGCGTCGTCGCTGAGCAGGCCGTCCATCGTGGCCACGGCGACGCGCGACGCGAGGGCCCCGGGCAGCGGCGCGTCGGGCAGGTCGAGGACCAGGTCCAGGTGGTGCACGACGGCCTCGGTGGTCAGGGTGGCGAGCAGGTCCGGCACCCGCAGCACGTGCCCCTGGGTGGTGACGTGGCCGTCGGGATCGGCCGCGCTCGCGGCGCGTACGGCGGCGGGGGCGGTGTCGGCCCAGAGCCGGACGATTCCGCTCGGGCGGTCGAAGGCGGCGGCGGAGCGGCGGGCCCACCAGGCGTGCCGGGCGCCGTCCCCGTCCTCGTCCTCGCTGGGCGGGAACGCGCGCCAGTAGCTCACGTCGTCCACGTCGGGCGGACCCTCGGCGGGGCTGGCCAGCGCGACCAGCGCCCGCTGGGCGTCGCAGAGCACGTGGAAGAGCAGGTCCGCGACGAGCCAGCCCCGGCACCGGGTGGGTCGTTGCAGGTCGGCGTCGTCGAGGTCGGCGACGACCCGGGTGATCCCGTCGTACGCCTGCGCCAGCGCGAGGTGTTGTCCGCGGTGCGTCATGGAGGGCAGCGTCGCACGGCCGCCGTCGCCCGGCACGGCGAACGGCGGTGGCGCAGGACGGGGAACCCCGGGTGACCGGGCCGGTCGAGGCGCCGGCCCGGTCGACGGAGTGGCTCAGCCGAACATCTCGTCCAGGAAGCTCTTGTGCTTCTTGCGCTTGTAGTGCCCGTGGTAGCCGTGGTGCTGCTGGCCGTGACCGTAGGCGGGGGCCGGCGGGTAGCCGTGCACCGGCGGGGGC
>NZ_JBPQTK010000106.1:0-22027 GCF_051386315.1 Micromonospora sp. URMC 107 | reverse complement strand
AGGACGCCGACTCCGGCTTCTGCGGCGCGGTGGTCGGAGCGGCAGTCGAGACAGGGGCGGCGGTGACCACGTACCCTTTCGGCATGTCCACCCCCGCAGCGGGCGCGGCCACTCTCACACCGCGCCGGTCCAGCCGGTTCGTTGCCTGGGTACGCGCCTGGCGCGCCGGGCTGGTGCCCTTCGACGAGGTCGCCGACGCCATCGCCGGCGACGAGGAGCACCTGGTCGCCGACGCGCCCGGCACCTGGACCGACGTGCCCCTGCCGCAGGCGCTGCCCACCCTCGCGAAGCTCTCGCCCGACGAGATCCGGCTCGTGCTGCCCGCCCCGGGCGACCCGCGCGGGCTGCCCGGCCCGGGCGACTTCGCCGGCGCGGCGCTGGTCGCCGGTGAGGCTGTCGTCGCCGGGGGCCTCGGGCTGATTCCGCACGTACGCACGCACACGTCCGGCTCCGGCGACACCTTCGAGACGGTGCTCTGGCGGGTCTACCCGCTGCCGGCCGACGCCCCGGCCGCCTCCCTCGCGTTGCCCGGCGCGGCCGAGGCGGAGGCGGAGCTGGCGGTGGCCCTGGCCGACACGACCGCCGCGCTGACCCGGCTGGACGTCGCCCAGTGGCGACCCGAGCTGGCCGGGGCGCTGGAGGCGCTGCGCCGACCGGACGGCGCCACCGACCTGCCGCCCGGGTTCGACCCGCGGGCCCGGCGGCTCTTCGCCCGGGCCGCCGTGCTCGACCGGGTGCTCGCCCTGGCCGGGCACGCCGCGCCCGGCGGCGCGATCAACAACTACGAGGCCCAGCAGCGCGACGCCGCGCTGCGCCCGCTCACCACCGCCTGCCGGCAGGCCCTGGTGGCCGCCTGCAACGCCCCGCTGCGCCCCTGACGTCGGGCCGCGCCGTCGCCCCTGACGTCGAGCGCGCCGTCCCGCCAACCGCAGGGGTGCGGGCGTCGCGCCAAGGGGTCGCGTCCGGCGTCGGCGGCGGTCCCGGGCCACCGCGCGCTGCGGCCGGTCAGGCGAGCAGCGGCCAGGCCCCGACGCCGACGGCCACGCCGAGGGCCATCCCGACGACCACCTGCGGCAGGGTGTGGGCGCGCAACGCCAACCGCGACCAGCCCAGCGCGACCACCACGGCGAGACCTAGCGCCGCCCACGGCCCCCAGAGCGCGATCAGGAACAGCGCGGTCGACGCGGCGACCGAGGAGTGGATGGACACCTGCCACCACACGGTCACCACCATGGACGGCACCAGGGTGGCCGCCGTCAGCAGGAACAGCGCGGCGACGGGCCAGGCCCCCATCGCCGCCAGCAGACCGGCGCCGGCGAGCACGCACGCGAGGGACACGGCGAGGGGCAGGTGACGCTGCCGCCGGACCTTGGTGATGTGGTGGTCGGTGAGGCCGCCGCGGCGTACGGCCGTCAGGATCCACGCCATGGGCAGTACGCCGCCGAACAACAGGGCCGTGGCACCGGCCAGCAGCCCTCGCGGCAGGGTCGTCGCGGTCTGCACGGCGACCACGACGCCGATGACGGCCAGCAGGATGGGCGGCGAGAGCAGTTCGGACAGTGCCCGGGCGACGAGGCGGGCCCTCGTGGACGCGGGCCCGGCGGCCGGGGGCGCGGTGGGTGCGGCGGTCACGGCGCCGCCACCGCCTCCGCGCTCCTGGCCCGCGGGGTCGCGGTGGCGTGCCGGCGGTACGCCCTGGCGACCAGCTCGAGCCAGCTGATCTCGTCGGCCAGCGTGGTCGCGCCGGCCAGTTCGAGGACGGCGGGTGTGTCGGGCTTGCGGCCGGTACGCACGGCGTCGAGGGCGTCCCTGATGCACGCCGCGGCGATCGCGGCGCGGGCTTCGTCCCCGGTCAGGCCGGCCCTGGTCGCGCTGGCTTCGGCGGCGGCTTGCACGGCCGGATCGTAGTAGGCGGCGAGCCGCAGCATTCCGTCGGGGATCTCGATGGCGCGGCGTTCGACGAGTTTCGCCAGCCTGCCCGGCCGAAGACCCGGCCGCGCCGGGGGCATCGGGCCGAACAGGATCTCGGGTTCGGCGTGGTAGAGCGGCAGCCACAGCTGGTAGAGGTGGCGGTAGGTGCGGCGCAGGCCGATGGCCGTCCAGCCCGCCCTCAGAGTGGGCAGCCAGGACGGCAACGTGAGCCCGATGACCATGAGGAGGGCGCCGGGCGTGGCCAGCAGCGGCGACACCAGGTCCTCCCGGTCGAGCCACGCCAGCGGTCCGGGCATGCGCAGGCCGAGGGCCGACCAGGCGACGTACGCGGCCTTGTAGACGGCGTACGCGAATCCGAGGCTCGCGCCGATCGCGGTGAAGCGCATGCCGGTACGCAGGGGCGCGGCGGGCAGGAACTTCGCCGTGCGATGGGACAGCCGGGCGATCTCGAAGATGGCGCTGCCGAACGTCAGCAGGTAGACCAGGAGGTAGAGCTGCACGATCGGCTCGTCGCCGTAGTGGACGGTCCAGTCGACACGGTCCTCGTCGACGGGCGCCGCCACGAAGAGGACCGCCATGGCGACGCCGGCGGCGACGTACGCGACGACCCTGCGGCGGGCTCTCGGGGTCGCCTCCTCGGCGGGGTACGCCACGTGCAGGCGCATGACCGTGATGGCCACGCTGAACGCGATCATGCCGAGGTGGGTGGTGACCCGCAGCAGGTTCGGGATGCCGATGGCCTCGTTGACGGGCGTGTAGACGACCGGCGCCGCCGTCGCGATCGAGAGGCCGAGGACGAACAGGCCGGAGACCAACGCCCGCAGGCTCGGGTTGCGCGGGTTCGCGCGCAGGCCGCGCGCCTTGTACGCGGCTGCGATGATCGACGCCGACGCTGCGGTGACCATCACGACGTTGACGAGCATGCCGTCGCCTCCGGTGCTAGTGGTGCTCGAGCGCCCTGCTGAGTCGCTCCGCGATCGCCTGCTGGTCCCGCGTCAGTCCGGTGCCCTGGTCCTGCTCCACCGTGGACTGGCGTTCCCGCACCCGCTCCAGCAGCAGCTCGGCGAAGACCTCGGCCCGCCGCTCCACCCGGTTGCCGTAGCCGCGCCGCCCCAGCAGGGCCTTGATGAGCTCGGGCGGGATGTCGGGGAAGAGCGACCGGGCGTACTCCCGGTCGATGGCCGAGCTTGCGTCGGACGCGTCCCCGTCGGGGCTCGGCTCCAGGTCGAACAGCATGTGGGCGATCTCGTGGGCGAGGACGTGATCGCGGTGGTAGGGATTGGTGTGCGCGGGGACGATGAGGGTGTCGACGTCGCCGACGGCCAGGTAGACCCCGCAGGGCGCGTCGGGGTCGGCCTCGACGGTCCGGATGACGATGCTCCGGCCGCGCGCCCTGCCGAGCCTGCGGAGGAACTCCGCCGTCTCCCACGGGACGGGGATCAGTGCCTCGATCTCGGCGAGCCGTTCCTCGCACTCGGCCCGCAGCAGGTCATCCATCGTGGACGGCACGGTCGGGCCCCTCGTCCGCCGCCATGACCTCGGCGACGCGGAGCACCGCGTCGACCTCGGTCTCGGACAGCTTGCCCGCCGCCTGGATGAGCCGGGTCAGGGCGCGGCGGCCGCGGTCGGTGAACTGGGTGCCGCGCGCGCCGATCCGGGTCACCCCGACCTGCGCCATGGTCAGCAGCAGCTCGACCTGGTCGGCGAGCGCCGGGTTGTCGGCCACGAGCGCGCGCAGTTGGGCCTCGACGTCGCTGTCGTTCCCCGGGCTCGCGAGGAAGTAGGTGGTCGGCACCTCGAAGGCGCGGGCGATGGCCTCCACCAGGTTGAGCCGAGGTTCCGGCCCCTTGCCGTGGCGGAGGTTGGACATGTAGGCCTCGGTGACGGTGGCCAGGCCCGAGCCGTTGACCAACTGGACGACCCGGGCGTTGGTGTACGGCTTGCCGGCCGCGTCGCGTCGCTCGTCGAACAACCGGTTGAGTCGCTCGCGGAAGTCGGGGCGGGGGGCCGGCGGCCCGGCGGGTGTCGGCATCGGCCACCTCTCGTCATCGCTCGGGCGAGCTTAACAGCGATGAATAAAGGCGGTCGTCACCGTAACGGCTGTTGACAACTATCGTATGTGTGAACATAAGATCACTCGCGGTTGCAAGTTCACGGGGGCTTGCAGCGGCACAGCTCCTGCCTCCGGGCGCGTCGGGGGTCGCCGGCCGGGCCGGTGCCGCGGTCAGGAGGTCGGGTGCCCGGGGGCGGGGGTGGCGGCGGCCGGGCGGCGGGCCGGGACGCAGCACACCGTCGGGCAGGTGTCCCACATCGGCAGCTCGCCGAGGCGGCGGCGCAGGCCCACCCCGTCCGGGTCGGTCCGCTCCCGGACCAGCTCGCGGACCATCGCCACGAACCGCGGGTCGGTGCCGGGGGTGGCGGCCCGGACGAAGTCCAGCCCGAGCTGCCCGGCCGTCTGGCGCGCCTCGCTGTCCAGGTCCCACACCACCTCCAGGTGGTCGGAGACGAACCCGATCGGGCTGACCACCACGGCGGTGGTGCCGGCCTCGGCCAGCGTGCGCAGGTGGTCGTTGACGTCCGGCTCCAGCCACGGCACCTGCGGCGGGCCGGAGCGGCTCTGCCAGACCAGGTCCCACGGCAGGTCCGGGGCCGCCGCCGCGTGCACCAGCCGGGCGACCTCGGCGAGCTGCGCCTCGTACCGGCCGCCGTGCGGGCCGGCGTTCGCGGCCATCGAGTTCGGGATCGAGTGCGCGGTGAACACCAGCCGGGTGGTGTCCCGCTTCGCCGGGTCGAGCCGGCCCAGCGCCGACCGCACCGCGTCGACGTGCGGCTCGACGAAGCCGGGGTGGTCCCAGAACTGGCGGAGCTTGTCGATCAGCGGGGCGTCCGGGCCGACCGCCGCGCGGGCGGCGGCGATGTCCTCCTGGTACTGCCGGCAGGAGGAGTAGCCGCCGAAGGCGCTGGTCACGAACGCCAGGGCGTGGGTGACGCCGTCGTCGCGCATCTGCGCCACCGTGTCGGCGAGCATCGGGTCCCAGTTCCGGTTGCCCCAGTAGACGGGCAGGTCGACGCCGTTGGCGGCGAAGTCCTCGCGGACCGCCGCGAGCAGTTCCCGGCACTGCTGGTTGATCGGGGAGACGCCACCGAAGTGCTGGTAGTGCTCGGCGACCTCCGCCAGCCGCTCCGGCGGCACGCCCCGCCCCCGGGTCACGTTCTGCAGGAACGGCATCACGTCCTCGGGCCGTTCCGGTCCGCCGAAGGACACCAGGACCACCGCGTCGTACGCCATGGCCCCATTCTCCCCCGGTCGCCGTCCCCGCCGCGGCAAGGCCCCCCGGATCCCGGGCACGGAAGGGCCCCTGCCGCGCCGGGAGGCGTCGGCAGGGGCCCTTCCGTGAGACGTCAGGCGCCGATGGCGTGGTAGCCGCCGTCGACGTGCACGATCTCGCCGGTGGTGGCCGGGAACCAGTCGGACAGCAGCGCCAGGCAGGCCCGCGCGGCCGGCTCCTGGTCGGTGAGGCTCCAGCCCAGCGGCGCGCGCTCGGCCCAGGCATCCTCGAACTGCTCGAACCCGGGGATCGACTTGGCGGCGATGGTGCGCAGCGGCCCGGCCGCGACCAGGTTGCTGCGGATGCCCTGCTTGCCCAGGTGCAGCGCCAGGTAGCGGGAGGCCGACTCCAGCCCGGCCTTGGCCACGCCCATCCAGTCGTAGACGGGCCACGCCTTCGTGGCGTCGAAGGTCAGGCCGACCACCGCGCCGCCCGCGGACATCAGCGGCAGCGCCGCCATGGCCAGCGACTTGTAGGAGTACGTGGAGACGTGCAGCGCGGTCGCCACGTCCTCCCAGGGGGCGTCGAGGAAGCCGCCGCCGAGGCAGCTCTGCGGGGCGAAGCCGATCGAGTGCACCACCCCGTCCAGGCCGTCGACGTGCTCGCGCACGCGGTCGCCGAGCCCGGCGAGGTGGTCGGCGTCGGTCACGTCCAGCTCGATCACCGGGGCGGGCTCGGGCAGCCGCCTGGCGATCCGCTCCACC
This sequence comes from Micromonospora sp. URMC 107, assembly GCF_051386315.1. NCBI lineage: Bacteria > Bacillati > Actinomycetota > Actinomycetes > Micromonosporales > Micromonosporaceae > Micromonospora > Micromonospora sp. URMC 107. The sequence goes on along the minus strand of NZ_JBPQTK010000106.1, from coordinate 16,062 downwards.
AGGGAGAGCCGGCCGTAGCCGGTGAGCACGACCTGCGCCCCGTTCTCCTGGGCGAGCTTCGCCACCGAGAAGGCGATCGAGGCGTCGGTGATGACGCCGGTGACCAGCAGCCGCTTACCGGCGAGCAGTCCGGACATGCAGGGTTTCCTCCGTAGTTCTCAGTGACCGCTTGTCAGTGACCCATGCCGAGGCCGCCGTCGACGGGGATGACGGCGCCGGAGACGTAGCCGGCGGTGTCGCCGGCCAGCCAGGTGACCACGCCCGCGATCTCGTCCGGCTGGGCGAACCGGTTGGCGGGGATGAGCTTGCGGTACTCGCTCCTGCGCTCCTCGGGCAGGCCGGCGGTCATGTCGGTCTCCACGTAGCCGGGGGCGACCACGTTCGCCGTGATGTTGCGGCTGCCCAGCTCGCGGGTGATCGAGCGGGCCACGCCCACCAGGCCGGCCTTGCTCGCCGCGTAGTTGACCTGGCCGGGGCCGCCGTAGAGGCCGACCACCGAGGAGATGAAGATCATGCGGCCCCACTTCGCGCGCAGCATCTTCCCCGAGGCGCGCTTGGCGCACCGGAACGCGCCCGTCAGGTTGGTGTCCAGCACGCGGGTGAACTGCTCCTCGGACATCCGCAGCAACAGCGTGTCGTCGGTGATCCCGGCGTTGGCGACGAGCACCTCCACCGGTCCGAGCTCGGCCTCGACCGCGGTGAACGCCGCGTCGACCGAGGCCGAGTCGGTCACGTCGCAGCGCACCCCGAACAGCCCCTCGGGGGGCTCGCCGCTGCGGTGGGTCACCGCCACCCGGTCGCCCTGCGTGGCGAAGGCCTGCGCGATGGCGAGGCCGATCCCCCGGTTGCCGCCGGTCACCAGGACGGTGCGGGCCACGTTTCCCCCTGTAGTTCAGTGATCTCCCGGTCGGTCGGAGCCTAGGCGTTACCGGCAGGTAAGCGCTAACCGCCGCGCACGTCCGGGCCGGCGGGGCGTAGCCCGCCGCCGGCCTTTCGCGCGCCTCGGCGGGCCCGTCGGAGGAGGCCCGTCCGGCCGCTCGGCCGAGTGCGGGAACGGAACCCGGCGGGTGTACGATGATCCGCGTTTGCGGGCCGCGTGGTCCGCGTTCCGGGCCCCGCCGACCGCAGGAGGTGATCGCTGTGCGAGATAGCGATCCTCCCAGTCGTGGCCGGGCCGATCGTCAGCCCCGCTGAGCCACGACTCAGCAGGTGAGCTGACCCAGCTCCGCTCCCCGCCTCCGCCCGGTCACCGGCCCCACGCCGGATGACCGTGCCGCGCCGCCCGTCGACCCGGGCGGCCCGCCGGGAGCCGCCCGGTCACGACTTCGTGTGCGCGTCCTGATCCACCCCCTGCGGTCCGCCCCCGCACGCGCGGACCGTCCAGTCGCCACCCGGAGCCGTCCATGAGCCGCTACGTCGCCCCGCTGGGCTTCACCCTCGCCGCCGTCTGGGTGGCCGTCGTCTTCGTCCTGGCCGGCGGCGGCGCCCACTGACCGCCGCCGGCCGTCCCCCACGCTGACCGCCGCCGGCCGTCCTCCGCCCGTCAGAGCATCCGCGAGGACCACAGCAGGTTGAGGGCGCCGGCGCAGAGCGCCAGCAGCAGGGCGACCCCCGCGTACCAGTGGGTGACCTCGCGGGGTTCCGTGCGGAACCCGATCGAGCTGCCCATGTCCTGGTAGACCTGCTTCAGCTCGGTCACCGAGGCCGCCTCGTAGAAGTAGCCCTCGGTCGCCTCGGCCAGATCGGCCAGGGCCAGCCGGTCCACCGGGACCCGTTGCAGCTGACCGCCGATGTCGACCTGCCCCGAGTCGGTGCCGAAGGCGATGGTGGAGACCGGCACGTTCGCCGCCTGCGCGGCCGTGGCCGCCTCCTCCACCGACCGGCCCGAGGTGCGGTACCCGTCGGAGAGCAGCACGATGCGCGCCGGCGGGATACCCGCCGCCCCGTCGGCCGGAACCGACCGGATCGCCTCCAGGCAGGTGAAGACCGCCTCCCCGGTCGCCGTCGCCTCCGCCAGCACCAGCCCGTCGATCGCGCTGGTCACCGCGCTGCGGTCCTTGCCCGGCGGCACCAGCACGTTCGCCGACTTGGCGAAGGAGACCAGCCCCAGGTTGTAGCTCTCCGGCAGCTCGCCGACGAACTGCTTGGCCGCCTCCTGCGCCGCCTCCAACCGGTTCGGCGCCACGTCGTCGGCCTGCATGGAGAGCGACACGTCGATGGCGAGCATCACGGTGGCCCGCTCCAGCGGCTCGCGGGTGTCGACCGACGGCCGGGCCAGCGCGGTGGCCAGCACCAGCAGGCAGAGCAGGAACGCCGTCGCCGGGACGTGCCGCCGCCAGCCCAGCCCCTTCGGCGCCAGGGTGCGCAGCAGGTCCACGTTGGTGAACCGCAGCGCGTACGCCCGGCGGTGCAGCTGCCGCCAGACGTAGAGCGCGGCGAGGGCGAGCACCGGCAGCACGGCCAGCAGCCACCACGGTTGCAGAAAGCGGATCATCGTGTCGTCCCCCTGGTGCGGGCGTGCCGCTGCGCGGCCACGAAACGCACCATGTCGAGCAGCCAGTCTCGGTCCGTACGCAGGCGCAGGTGGGCCGCACCCGCACCGCGCAACGCCGTGGCGATCTCCGCCCGCTGGGCAGCCGCCGCCTCGGCGTAGCGGTGACGCAGCCGCGGGTCGGCGGTCTGCACCTCGTGCAGCTCGCCGGTCTCCGGGTCGACCACGGGCAGCACCCCGACGTCGGGCAGCTCCAGCTCCCGGGGATCGACCACCTCGATCGCCACCACGTCGTGCCGGACGCGCAGCTTACGCAGCGGTCGGGCCCACCGGTCCGGCGGGGCGAGGAAGTCGGAGATGACCACCGCCACGCCGCGCCGCCGGGGTGGACGGTTGAGCATGTCGACCAGGGCGCCCAGGTCGCTGCGGCCGGGGCGGATCTCGGTGCCGGCGATCGCCCGCAGCAGCGCCTGGGCCTCCTTGCGACCGGAGCGCGCGGGCAGCCGGGTGTAGACGTCCGGGCCGGCGAGCGGCGGCGCCGCGCGCCACCGGCGGGCCGGCGCGCTCGCGGCGCCGCCGCTGCCGATCACCGCGCCGATCCGGTTGCCGCCCCGCACGGTCAGGTGGGCCAGCGCCGCCGCGGCGGCCACCACCACGTCGCGCTTGAGCCACCGGCCGGTGCCGAAGTCCAGGCTCGCCGAGAGGTCCACCGCCAGCCACGTCTCCAGCTCCCGGTCGGCCACCGTACGCCGCACGTGCGGCGTCGTCGTGCGGGCGGTGACCGGCCAGTCCATCCGGCGTACGTCGTCGCCGGGGCGGTACTCCCGGGACTCCCCCGCCTCGCTGCCCGGCCCGGGCAGCAGACCGGCGTAGTCGCCCTGGAGCAGGCCGTCGAGTTTGCGGGTGACCATGAGTTGCAGCCGCGACAGGACGGCTTCGGTGCGGTCGGAGGGGACGTCGGCGGGCCGACGGTCGGGTGAGGTCACGGGCGCTGCCCGGGCCAACCGGCGCCCGGCGGCGCGGGGGTCGGCGTGGGGCTGGCCTGCTGCCGGGGCGCGACCGAGGGCAGCGGGATGGTGGACATCACCCGGTGCACCACGTGGTCGGCGGGCACGTCGTCGGCGAGCGCGTCGTAGCTGAGCACGAGCCGGTGGCGCAGGATGTCCGGCGCGATGTCCTGCACGTCCTGCGGCAGGGCGTAGTCCCGGCCGCGCAGCAGCGCCAGCGCGCGGGTGGCCCGGACCAGGCCGAGCGAGGCGCGCGGGCTGGCTCCGTACTGGATGAGCTGGGCCACGTCCGGCATCCCGTGCTCCGCCGGGGTGCGGGTGGCCAGCACCAGCCGCACCGCGTAGTCGACCAGGGCGTTGTGCACGAAGACCTGGTCCGCCTTGCGTTGCAGGGCGATCAGGTCACCGGTGGTGAAGACCGGCGCCGGCTGCGGCGGGGCGACCCCCATCCGGTAGACAATCTCCCGCTCCTCGGCGTCGGTCGGGTAGCCGACGACGATCTTCATGAGGAAGCGGTCCCGCTGGGCCTCGGGCAGCGGGTAGACGCCCTCCTGCTCGATCGGGTTCTGCGTCGCCATCACCAGGAACGGGTCGGGCACCCGGTGGGTCTCGCCGCCGATGGAGACCTGCCGCTCGCTCATCACCTCCAGCAGCGCCGACTGCACCTTGGCCGGCGCCCGGTTGATCTCGTCGGCGAGCAGGAAGTTGACGAACACCGGGCCCAGCTCGACGTCGAACTTCTCGCTCGACTGCCGGTAGATGCGGGTACCCATGATGTCGGCGGGCACCAGGTCGGGGGTGAACTGCACCCGGGCGAAGGAGCCGCCGACCACCCTCGCGAGGGTCTCCACCGCCAGGGTCTTCGCCACCCCGGGCACGCCCTCCAGCAGGCAGTGGCCCCGCGCGAGCAGCGCGACGAACATCCGCTCCACCATCCGGTCCTGCCCGACGATCACCCGTTTGATCTCGAACAGCGCCCGCTCGACAAGGGTCGCGTCCTCGGCCGGCGTGGTCACCGGGTCGGGTGTCTCCGGGCCCGTCCCGTTCGGCGTCGGGGCGTCGGGCGTGGTCGGCTGGGCCACCGGTCCTCCACAGCATGATCGGTTGTCGCGCGGCGTGGTGCGTATCAAGACTCGCATGCCCGGCTGAGTGCCGAGGTGGGGAGAAGCCGATTTTCGCCGCCCCGTCCCCGGGGCCGTGTCGCGGGCCCGCCACGCCGTCGCGCGGCGCGGAATCGCCGATCACGGGTGGACACGGACGGGCCCGGCGCGTGTACCATTCACCCCGTCGCCGGGCGGCTCCCCCCGTGGCCGCCCGGCGCTCAAACTTCCGGTGCCGCCACCGCCCTAGACTGGCCGGGATGAGCACCCCCCTCCCCGCCGACGAGCCGCTGGTCTGCTCGTCCCGCGGCTGTCGCTCCCCCGCCCACTGGGCACTCCGGTGGAACAACCCCCGCCTGCACGACGGCGACCGGCGCAAGACCTGGCTCGCGTGCACCGAGCACCGCGCCACCCTCGGCGACTTCCTCGACGCCCGCGGCTTCCTGCGGGAGGTCGTACCGGCCCCCGGATCGCCTACGCTCGAAGGGTGAGCGCGCACAACGGATTTCCCCGGTGAGCGGTGACGGGTCCGCCGGCCCGCCGCCGGCGTCGCCCCGCCCGCCGGCAGGCCCCCTGGAACCGTGGCCGGACACCGTCCGCTGGCAGTCGGTCTCGTCCGACCTGATCTGGGTGGAGCTCATCCGCCTGGCGATGGTGCTGGTCGTCCTCGCCCTCGGGCTCGGCGTCGGCTGGGCGCTCAGCGGCAGCGGGTTCCTCGGCGCAGCGCTCGGCGTGCTGCTGCTCTTCGGCGTCCTGCGGAGCATGACGATCGTCCGCGCCGTACGGGCCTGGGGCTACGCGGAGCGCGAGGACGACCTGCTGGTCCGGCACGGGCTGCTGGTGCGGCGGCTCTCCATCGTGCCGTACTCGCGGATGCAGTTCGTGGACGTCAGCGCGGGGCCGCTGGAGCGCGCGTTCGCGCTCGCCACCGTGCAGCTGCACACGGCCGCGGCGGCCAGCGACGCCCGGGTGCCGGGGCTGCGCCCGGCGGAGGCGTCCCGGCTGCGCGACCGGCTCACCGCGTTGGGCGAGGACCGGGCGGAGGGCTTGTGAGCGACCCGGCCGGCCGGGGCACGGACCACCCCGGGCCGGCTCCGGCGGAGCCCGGTGCCCCACCGGTGGCGGCCGGCCCCGTCGCGGGACACGGCGTCCCACCGGAGACGGCCCGGCCCGTCGCGGAGCACGGCGTCGCTTCCGCCGGGTCGGCGGGGGGCGCGGAGCCGCGGCAGCGGCTGCACCCGCTCAGCCCCGCCCTGCACGGCGCCAAGTCCCTGGTCGTGGTGATCGCCGGCCTGTCCTGGTCGACGCTGTCGCGGGTCGGCTTCGGCTGGTTCGCCCTGATGGCGGTCGTGCTGGCCCTGGGCGCGACCGTGCTGGCCGTGGTGAGCTGGTACTACACCGGCTACCACGTGGTCGGCCGCGAGCTGCGGGTGTACGAGGGGCTGATCTGGCGGCGTACCCGGGCGATCCCGCTGGAGCGGCTCCAGGCCGTCGAGGTGGTCCGCCCGCTGCTCGCCCAGCTCACCGGCCTGGCCGAGCTGCGGCTGGAGGTGGTGGGCGGGGGCAAGACGGAGGCGCCGCTGGCCTATCTGAGCGTCGCCGAGGCGACCGCGCTGCGCCGGCGACTGCTCGCCCTCGCCGGGCGGGTCGCGGCGGAGACGAGCGCGCCGTCGCCGGCCGAGGTGGCCGCGGGCCCGACGGGCACGCCGGCGCCACCGCCCGGCCGGCCGCTGCACGCCGTGCGGAACAACGACCTGCTGGTCAGCCAGCTGCTGACCCCGCAGGCGTTCATGATCCCGTTCGGCGTCGCGTTCGTGGTGGCGCAGTTCCTCTCCGAGGACTCCTGGTCGTTCATCGCGGTGGCGAGCACTCTCACCGCCATGGCCGGGGTGCTGCTGCAACCGGTGCGGCGGGTGCTCGACGACTGGAACTTCCGGCTCGCCCGGGACGAGGGCACGCTGCGGATCCGCAACGGGCTGCTGGAGACCCGCGCGCAGACCGTACCGCTGGACCGGGTGCAGGCCGTCGGGGTGACCTGGCCGCTGCTGTGGCGGGTCAAGGGCTGGCTGCGGCTGCGGCTGGAGGTGGCCGGCTACTCCGCCGGCGAGGCCGACGAGCGCAACCGGCCGGACCGCCTGCTCCCCGTCGGCGACCTGGCGACCGGCGAGGCGATCGTGGCCGAGGTGCTGCCCGGGGTGCGGCTGGCCGCGCTGCCGTTGAGCCCGCCGCCGACGCGGGCCCGCTGGCTCAACCCGCTGAGCCGGGGCGTGCTCGGCGCCGGGCTCGACCCCCGGGTCTTCGCCGTCCGGTCCGGCCTGCTCACCCGGCAGCTGGCGCTCGTGCCGTACGCCCGGATCCAGAGCGTGCGGGTCGTGCAGGGGCCGGCGCAGCGGCGGCTGCGGCTGGCGACGGTGCACGCCGACACCGCCGGCGGCGCCGGCGCGGCCGCCCGGGACCGGGACGTCACCGAGGCGTGGGCCCTGGCGGCGGAGCTGACGGCCCGCGCGCACGCCGCCCGCCGGGCGGGCTGAACCCGCCCGGACCGGTCAGTGGGCCGCGGTCACCGGCGGCGGCTCGGCCGACGCCGGCGGGTCGGTCGGCGCGGGGTCGGGCTCCGCCGGGGCCCGGCGGGCCCTGCGGGCCGCCCACCAGCGCTCCGCCAGGCCGACCGCGAGGAAGGTCATCCCGACGTACGCCCAGCCGACCAGCACGTCGATGACGTAGTGCTCGCCCGAGTAGACCAGGGTGAACGTCATCGCCAGCGGGTACGCCAGCAGCAGCGGCCACCAGCGGCGGCGGGTCTGCCGCAGGAAGAACAGCACCACGAACAGCGCGAACGCGGTGTGCAGCGAGGGCATCGCGGCCACCGGGTTGGAGGCGATCTGCCCGGCGTTGAGCAGGTTGCCGGCGCCGTGCATGCCGAACGCCTTCCACCCACGCGTGGAGATCCGGGCGACCTCCTCCAGCAGCCCGTTCTGCGCCGCCCACCAGGGCGGGGCGGCCGGGTAGAGGAAGTAGGTGATCAGGCCGGTGGCGCACAGGAAGCCCCAACGACGCATGAAGGCCGCCCACCGCCCCCGGTCGCGCAGCCAGAGCACCGCCGCGGCGGCCAGCGCCACCACGAAGTGGGAGAAGTAGACCCAGCTGACGGCGACGTCCCACCAGTGCACCTCGGGCCGGTAGAGGTGCTCCTGGAGCCAGGTCGTCGGCACCTGCCCGCCGGTGGCCCAGCCGAACATCACCCGGTCGGCGACGATCAGCTCGTACGCGTGCGGGGTGGCGCCGTTGTCGGCGAAGCCCCGGGAGAGGTTGTAGACGGCGAGCAGCAGCACCACCGGCACCCAGTCCCGCGCGAAGCGCAGGTGGCTGCGCCACGGCCGGCTGCTGTTCCAGGCGACCGTCGCCGCCCAGATCCACAGGAACGCGTACGCCGGGTCGGTCGGCAGGCCGATGCCGAGCCAGCCGGCGACGAAGGCGACCCCCCACACCGTCATCGCGACCACACGGCGACGCCCGCCGTCGGGCGAGGCGGGCGGCTCGGTCCGGGCGGGGGGCTGGGGGTCGGTCGCGACAGACATCGCGGTCAAGGTTAACGGCGCGCGCGGCATCGACCGACGCCGACCACCGGTCCCTCGCGGGCGGCCCGCCGCCCGGCACCGCCTCGTCTAGGCTCTGGCCATGCAGGAGCAGCCGGAGTCCGCGCTGACCCCGGGCCTGAGCGCCCGGGTGGAGCTGACCGTCACCGACACCGACACCGCCCAGGCGGTCGGCTCCGGGGACGTGCCCGTCCTGGGCACGCCCCGGGTGCTCGCCCTCGCCGAGGCGGCCACGGTGGCGGCCACCGCCACCCGGATGCCCGGCGGGTCGACGACCGTCGGCACCCGGGTCGAGCTCGACCACCTCGCGGCCACCCCGGTCGGGCGGACGGTGGTGGCGCAGGCGCGGCTGACCGCCGTCGAGGGGCGGCGGCTGCACTTCGAGGTGAGCGTCAGCGACGGCGACGAGACGGTCGCCGAGGGCCGGGTGGAGCGGGTGCTGGTCGACCGGCAGCGCTTCGTGGAACGCGCCGCGCGGTCGTAGTGGCCGCCCGCTTCGTGGAGGTCGCCGACCGGGTCCACGTGCTGCGCGAGGCGGTGCTGCACGTCAACGTCACCCTCGTCGTCGGCGACGGGGCCGCGCTGATCGTCGACACGCTCTCCACCGCCGGGCAGGCCGCCGCGCTGGCGGACGCCGCCCGGGCGGTCACCACCGCCCCGTGGACGCTGGTGAACACCCACCACCACTTCGACCACTGCTTCGGCAACGCGACCCTCGCCACCGACCCGCCCCGCCCGGTGTACGCGCACGAGATCGCCGCCGAGGCGATGCGCGAGCCGGACCGGCTGCGCCGGGAGGCGTACGCGGAGCTGCGCGACGAGCATCCCGCGCTGGCCGGGGAGGTGGCCGCCACCGTGCTGCTCGCGCCGACGCACACCGTGCACGGCGAGACCGTGCTCGACGTGGGCGGCCGGCGGGTGGTGCTGCGCCACCCCGGCCGGGGGCACACCGCCGGCGACCTGGTGGTGCACGTGCCGGACGCCGACGTGCTGGTCGCGGGGGACCTGGTGGAACAGAGCGGCCCGCCCGCCTTCGAGGAGTCGTACCCGTTGCAGTGGCCCGACGCGGTGGCGGAGCTGCTGCTGACGACCACCCCGGCCACCGTGGTCGTGCCGGGGCACGGCGAGCCGGTGGACGCCGGGTTCGTCCGCGCGCAGCACGCCCAGCTCGTCGAGCTGGCGCGGCTCATCCGCGCCGGGCACGCGGGCGGCGCGCCGCCCGAGCGGGTGGCCGCCGAGGCGCCCTTCGGCGTCCGCCCCGCCCTGCACGCCGCCCGCCGCGGCTACGCCGAACTCGACGGCACCGCCTGACGCAGCGGCCCCGGGTCGGTCAACGGGCGAAGCGGGCGAGGACCTCGGCACGGGTGGGCATGGCGGTCGCGCCGCCGGGCGACTCGCAGACCAGGCCGGCGACCCGCAGCGCGAACGCCACCCGCTCGGGCCAGGCCGCCGGGTCGGTGGGCGCGCCGTCGACCAGCAGGTCCGCGACGAGCGCGCCCATCACCGAGTCGCCCGCGCCGGTGGCGTCCACCGCGTCGACCTTCGGCGCGGGTACGCGTACCGGATCGGCACCGGCGGCGGCGAGCACCGCGCCGGCGGCGCCGAGGGTGAGCACCACGGTGCCGGCGCCGAGTTCCCGCAGGTACGCCGCCACGCCCTCCTCGGGTTCGCCGGGATAGAGCAGCTTCGCGTCGGCGGCGCTCAGCTTGACGAGGTGGGCGCCGGCGGCGAACTCGGCCACCACCTCGCGCAGCCCGGCGAGGGCGGCCGGGCCGTCCAGCAGCCGGGGGCGGACGTTCGGGTCGAAGACCCGCAGCCCGGAGGCGAGCCCCCAGGCCCGGCGCGCGGCGGCCAGCACCGGCGGCTGGAGCAGCACGATCGACCCGCAGTAGACGACGTCGGCGCCCGCGACCAGCCCGGCGTCGAGGTCGTCGGGGCCGAGCAGGCCGTATGAGGGCGGCTCGCCGTAGAACCGGAAGTCGGGTTCCGGGCCGGCGAAGGTGGCCACCGCCAGCGCGGTCGGGGCGGGGACGGTGACCGCCCCGGCCAGGCCGACGCCCGCCCGGGTCAGGAAGTCGCGGATCCGCCCGGCCAGGACGTCGTCGCCGAGCGACCCGACGAACTGCACCGCGCCGCCGAGCCGGGCGACGGCGACCGCCACGTTCAGCGGCCCGCCGCCGACGGCCTGCCGGTAGACCGGCTCGCCGTCGCGCTCGGTGTCGAGCAGGTCGAGCAGCGCCTCGCCGAGCACCACCGCGTATCCCATTCCGGTCCTCCGTCCACGCCGCGCGCCGACCGATCTTGTCGCACCAGGCTGGCACAGTACGCGCCATGACGAGCGCTGAAGCCACCGTATTGGCCTACCGGGCGGCGTGCGAGGCGCGGGACTGGGATGCCTTCGGCCGGCTGCTCGCCGACGACGTGGTCTAGCACCTGCCGCAGACCCGGGAGCGGATCACCGGCCGGTCTCGTCCGCGAGGACACCGAGTTCTGGCCGGAGCCCTACGCGCCGCCGCCCGGCCGCGAGCACCTCGCCGAGCGCTACTGACACATCGAGCAACGGCTATTGCGCGACGTCGGCTCACGTGGTGGGATGGCGCTTGCCGGAAGGTGCGGGGGCTGCCGTGCCGCCGGCGCCGGGTTCACATCCACGCGAGGGCAGCGGCCCGCGAGTCGGGCCGCCGACGGCGCACGTACGCCGGCCATCCACGCCGGGGCACGTCCGCCGCGACCGTCGTATCCGCGTTCCAGCGGGGCGGCCGGTGTTGCCCTCCCCGCGCGTTGCCCGTGGGGCGCCCGCGTCCCGCGAGTGAGGAGAACCCGTGTCCCACCGATCGCGTACGGCCGCGTTGCTCACCGCGGCCGCGACCCTTCTCGTGGGCGCCGTCGCCCTGACGGCGGGGCCCGACCCCGCCGCCGCGCACGGCACCCCGATGACCCCCGGCAGCCGCACCTACCTCTGCTGGAAGGACGGCCTCACCAGCACCGGCGAGATCAAGCCGAACAATCCCGCCTGTTCCGCCGCGGTGGCCCAGAGCGGGACCAACTCGCTCTACAACTGGTTCAGCGTGCTGCGCTCCGACGCCGGCGGCCGGACCGTCGGCTTCATCCCGGACGGCAAGCTGTGCAGCGGCGGCAACCCGGGCTTCGCCGGCTACGACCTGGCCCGCACCGACTGGCCGCTGACCCACCTGACGGCCGGGGCCCGGATGGAGTTCCGCTACAGCAACTGGGCCCACCACCCGGGCACGTTCTACTTCTACGTCACGAAAGACAGCTGGAGCCCGGACCGGCCGCTGGCCTGGAGCGACCTGGAGGAGCCGTTCCTGACGGTGACCAACCCGCCGCAGCGCGGCTCGAGCGGCACCAACGACGGGCACTACTACTTCAGCGGCAACCTGCCCACCAACAAGAGCGGCCGGCACCTCATCTACTCCCGGTGGGTCCGCTCCGACAGCCAGGAGAACTTCTTCGGCTGCTCGGACGTCACCTTCGACGGCGGCAACGGCGAGGTGACCGGCGTCGGCCCGGGCGGCACGCTGCCCCCGCCCACGTCCAACCCGACGACCCCGCCGCCCAACCCGAGCACCCCGCCGCCGAACCCGACGACTCCCCCGCCGAACCCGACCACGCCGCCGCCGCACGGCGGTGACTGCATGGCGGTCTACAAGGTGGTCGGCTCCTGGAACGGCGGCTTCCAGGGCGAGGTCATGATCATGAACCACAGCGCGTCGACCTGGTCGGGCTGGACGGCCAACTGGACCTGGCCCAGCGGGCAGAGCATCAACAGCCTGTGGAGCGGCACGCTGAGCGGTTCCGGTTCCTCGGTCACCGTGACCAACGCGCCGTACAACGGCACGATCGCCCCGGAGGGCACCACGACCTTCGGCTTCGTCGCCACCACCAACGGCACCAACACCCTGCCCACGGTCACCTGCTCCGGCCGCTGACCCACTCTCCCGGGCCGGCCCGGGAGGCCGGCCCTGAAATGATCAAGAGGTTTGCGTCCTCCGGGAAGGGCTCCGGGGACGCAAACCTCTTGATCGACAGCGTGGCCGCCGGCCCGGCCCGAGGCCCGGGCGGGGGGTGGCCGGGTCAGCGGACCATGGAGCCGACCACGGGCTTGGTGAGCAGGGCGGACTGGTTGCGCTGGATGCCCGGGTCGAGGGTCTTGGCGACGAAGATGGCGTGCCAGATGCAGAAGATCAGCACCGTCCACACCTTGCGGGAGTGGTCGGCCTCCTCCCGCTTGTGCTCCTCCAGCAGCCGCATCGCGTACGACAGGTCGAGCAGGTCACCGGCGCCAGAGGTGGAGAGCACGTGCCGGGCCCACTCGTACATCTCGCCGCGCAGCCAGACCCGGGTGGGGGTCGGGAAGCCCAGCTTCTTGCGGTTGACGATGGCCGGTGGCACCACGCCCTGGAGCGCCTGGCGCATCGCGTACTTGGTGGCGTCGGAGCGCGGCGGGAGCTTGAGGTCCACCGGGATCCTCGACGCCACGTCGAAGACCGCCCGGTCCAGGAAGGGCACCCGCACCTCGAGCGAGTGGGCCATCGAGATCCGGTCGGCCTTGACCAGGATGTCGCCGCGCAGCCAGGTGTAGAGGTCGACGTACTGCATCTTGGTGACGTCGTCGAGCTCCGTGCACTCGGCGTAGATGGGCGCGGTGACGTCGGTGTAGCGGACCGAGGGGTCGTAGCGGCGCAGCAGGTGCTGCTTCTCCTCCTCGGTGAACATCCGGGCGTTGCCGTAGTAGCGCTGCTCGATCGGGGTGGTGCCGCGCTCCAGGAAGCTCTTGCCCTTCACCCCCTGCGGAATGGCCTTGGAGACCGCCCGCAGCCCCTTCTGCACCCCGTCCGGCAGGCCGTTGACCGAGCTCAACGACAGCGGCTCGCGGTAGATCGTGTAGCCGCCGAAGAACTCGTCGGCGCCCTCGCCGGAGAGCACCACGGTGACGTGCTCGGCGGCCTTCTTGGCCACGAAGTAGAGGGGCACCAGGGCCGGGTCGGCCACCGGGTCGTCCAGGTGCCAGATGATCTTCGGCAGCGCCTCGATCATGTCGTACGGCCCGATCTTGGTCGGGATGGTGGTGACGTCGAGGTGCCGGGCCGAGTCCTGGGCGACGTCGATCTCCGAGTAGCCCGGGACGTCGTAACCGACGGTGAAGGTGAGGATGTTCGGGTTGAACTCCCGGGCCAGCGCCACCACGGCCGTCGAGTCGATGCCGCTGGAGAGGAACGAGCCGACCGGCACGTCGGAGCGCATGTGCATGCGGACGCTCTCCCGCAGCGTCTCCCGGATCTCGTGGTAGAGCCGCTGCTCGTCGTCGACCGGGGTCGGGCGGAACACCGGCCGGTACCACCGGCGCACGTCGATCCGCCCGCCCGGGGCCCAGGTCAGGTACTCGCCGGAGCCGATCCGGCTGATGCCCTTGTGCAGGGTGCCGGGCTCGGGCACGTACTGCAGCGTCAGGTAGTGGCTCAGGTTGGCCGTGTCGATGCCGGCGTCGCCCTGGTAGGAGGAGTGCGCGAAGGGCAGCAGCGCCTTCTTCTCCGAGGCCAGGTAGAGGCCGTCGGCGGTCTCCAGATAGTGCAACGGCTTGATGCCGAAGTAGTCCCGACCGCCGAACGCGCGGCGCTCCTGGCGGTCCCAGATGACGAAGGCGAACATGCCGCGCAGCCGGGTGAGCACCTGCTCGCCCCAGAAGTGGTAGCCGGCGACGATCACCTCGCCGTCACCGGCGGTGGCGAACTGCGCGCCGAAGGTCCGGATCAGCTCCTCGCGCAGCTCGATGTAGTTGTAGATCTCGCCGTTGAAGGTGAGCAGGTAGCGCCCGTTCGCGTAGGACAGGGGCTCTTGGCTGGAGGCCACGTCGATGATCGCCAACCGCTTGTGCGCGAACACCCCGTCCGCGTACCGGCCGGAGGCGTCGCCGACCACCTCGACACCGGTTTCGTCCGGTCCGCGGTGGTGCAGGCATTCCAACGCCCCGGCGATGTTGTCGCGGTGGGCGGCGGCGTCGCCGCGCGCGCTGAAGAAGGCCAGGAGTCCGCACATGGTGGTCATCTTTCCACGCGGCCCGAGCGGGCGTCGCGGCACCGCTGGGCTCTGCCCCGCCGCGACGCTCCGCGGCCGGCCCGGCCCGCGTCGGGAGCCGGCGGGGGGCGGTGAGCGCCGCGGACGGGCGGCATCCGTCGCCCACGGAGCTCCCTCCGGTCCCGGCCCGGCCGGGCCCCGACGGCGCGCGGTACCGTCTGACCTGCAACGACGCGGAGGGAGCAGGCATGACCGAGGGACGTACCGACAGCAGGCCGGCGGACGGCACCGAGTCGCACGACCCGGACTTCCCCGAGGCGTTCCTGGCGTTCATGCGGCAGGGCTGGCGGGACACCACCCTGCCGGTCGGCCCGCGGCCCGAGGTGCCGAACCACGCCAAAAGGCGGGCCGCGCTCTCGGCGGCCTTCCCGGGCGAGACCCTGGTGATCCCGACCGGCGGCGAGAAGGTACGCGCCAACGACACCGACCACCCGTTCCGGCCGGGCAGCGACTTCGCCTACCTGACCGGCGACCACGACCCGGACGGCGTGCTCGTCCTGCGGCCGAACGGCTCGGGCCACGACGCCACGCTGTACATGCGGCCCCGGTCGTCACGGCTGACCGACGAGTTCTTCCGCAGCCGGCACGGCGAGCTGTGGGTCGGCCGGCGGCACACCCTGGCCGAGAAGTCGACCGAGCTGGGCCTGCCCACGGCGGACCTGACCGAGCTGGAGGCGGCGCTGGCCGACCTCGCGCCGGGGCGTACCCGGGTGCTGCGTGGCTTCGACGCGCGGGTGGACGCGGCCGTGCGCCCGTACGACGGCCACCGCGCCGGGGGCCAGCCGGCCCGCGACCGGGAGCTGGCGATCGCCATCTCGGAACTGAAGCTGGTCAAGGACGAGTGGGAGATCGCCCAGCTCCAGGAGGCGGTCGACGCGACCGTGCGGGGGTTCGAGGACGTGGCCCGGGCCCTGCCGGCGGACCGGGGCGTGTCGGAGCGCCTGCTGGAGGGGATCTTCGCGCTGCGCGCCCGGCACGACGGCAACGACGTCGGCTACGGCTCGATCGTCGGCGCGGGCGAGCACGCCACGATCCTGCACTGGGTGCACAACCACGGCACCACCCGGCCGGGCGAGCTGCTGCTGATGGACATGGGCGTGGAGAACCGCAACCTCTACACCGCCGACGTCACGAGGGTGCTGCCGGTCGACGGCCGCTTCACCCCGCTCCAGCGCCAGGTCTACGAGGCCGTCCACGCCGCGCAGCAGGCCGGCATCGACGCCATCCGGCCCGGCGTCGCGTTCCGGGAGGTCCACCTCACGGCGATGCGGGTGCTCGCCCAGGCGCTGTCCGACCTGGGCCTGCTTCCGGTCAGCGTCGACGAGGCGATGGACGGGGAGTCGACGGTCTACCGGCGCTGGACGCTGCACGGCACCAGCCACATGCTCGGCATCGACGTGCACGACTGCGCGAACGCCCGCAAGGAGAAGTACCGGGACGGCACGCTGGGCGAGGGCTACGTGCTCACCGTCGAGCCCGGGCTCTACTTCCAGCCGGAGGACGAGCTGGTCCCCGAGGAGCTGCGCGGGATCGGCATCCGGATCGAGGACGACATCCTGGTCACCGAGACCGGCGCGGTGAACCTCTCCGCAGGGCTGCCGCGGGCCGCCGACGAGGTGGAGACCTGGCTGGCCGAGCAGCGGGAGGCCGGTCCGCGCCTGCCGGGCTGATCCCGGGGTACGACCATCCGACGGGCCCCGCCTGAGGGGTATGCGGGGTTTTCTCGGATTCGCACCTCTTGCGAGGAACCTTCTCATACGGTGGCTATCAGA
>NZ_JBPQTK010000105.1:0-22156 GCF_051386315.1 Micromonospora sp. URMC 107 | reverse complement strand
CCCCCGTGCCCCGTCGCCCCGGTCCGCCGCGCCCCCTTGCGCCGCGCGGCCGACTACGCTCGACGTGACGGGGGACCGGGTCGGGCGAGCGAAGCGGGTAGGTCGATGAGCGTAAGACGGATCATGGGCACCGAGGTCGAGTACGGCATCTCCGTTCCCGGCCAGGCCGGGGCCAACCCCATGGTCACCTCCTCCCAGGTGGTCAACGCCTACGGGGCGCGTCCGGAACTCAACCGGGGTGGCCGCGCCCGCTGGGACTACGAGGAGGAGTCGCCGCTGCGGGACGCGCGCGGCTTCACCTACTCCGGCGCCGCGTACGACCCGGCCGAGGCACTCGCCGACGAGGACCTCGGGCTGGCCAACGTGATACTCACCAACGGGGCGAGGCTCTACGTCGACCACGCGCATCCGGAATACTCCACCCCCGAGGTGACCAACCCGCTGGACGTGGTGCGCTGGGACAAGGCGGGGGAGCGGGTGATGGCCGAGGCGGCCCGCCGCGCCGCCACCATCCCCGGCACCCAGCCGATCCACCTCTACAAGAACAACACCGACAACAAGGGCGCCAGCTACGGCTCGCACGAGAACTACCTGATGCGACGCCAGACGCCGTTCGCCGACATCGTCGCGTACCTGACGCCGTTCTTCGTGACCCGGCAGATCGTCTGCGGCGCCGGCCGGGTCGGCATCGGCCAGGACGGCGGGCAGAGCGGCTTCCAGATCTCCCAGCGTGCGGACTTTTTCGAGGTCGAGGTCGGCCTGGAGACCACCCTCAAGCGGCCGATCATCAACACCCGCGACGAGCCGCACGCCGACGCCGACAAGTACCGCCGGCTGCACGTCATCATCGGCGACGCGAACCTGTCGGAGATCTCCACGTACCTCAAGGTCGGCACGACGGCCCTGATCCTCACGATGATCGAGGAGAAGGCGCTCGGCGCCGACCTCGGCATCGCCGACCCGGTCAGCGAGCTGCGCGCCGTCAGCCACGACCCGTCCCTGTCGCACCGCATGCGGCTGCGCGACGGGCGACGGCTGACCGCCCTGGACGTGCAGTGGGCCTACTACGAGCGGGTCCGGTCCTTCGTGGACGACCGCTACGGCGCCGACGCCGACGAGCAGACCCTCGACGTGCTCGCCCGCTGGGAGCGCGTGCTCGACCGGCTGGGCCGCGACGTCATGCTCTGCGCCGACGAGCTGGACTGGGTGGCCAAGCTGCGGCTGCTGGAGGGCTACCGGGAGCGGGAGCAGCTCGGCTGGGGCTCGCACAAGCTTCAGCTGGTCGACCTCCAGTACTCCGACGTACGCCCGGAGAAGGGCCTCTACCACCGGCTGGTCTCCCGGGGCGCGATGAAGACGCTGCTCGACGACGAGCAGACCCGTACCGCGATGACCGAGCCGCCGGAGGACACCCGGGCCTACTTCCGCGGCCGCTGCCTGGCCCAGTACGCCTCCGAGGTGGTCGCGGCCAGCTGGGACTCGGTCATCTTCGACGTCGGCCGGGAGTCGCTGGTGCGGGTGCCGATGATGGAGCCGGAGCGCGGCACCCGCAAGCACGTGGGCGCGCTCTTCGACCGCTGCCCCAGCGCGAAGGACCTGTTGGAGACCCTCACCGGCGGCTGAGGCGTCGTCGACGGATTCCCGCCGTGCGCCGAAGCCGGCGCGCGGCGGGCTTTTCGTCGCCTCCGCGAGGTAAGTTGATCGCAGGCGATCGTGGAGGAGGCAGCAATGGCCACTCGTGACAGCGGCGGGCAGTCGCAGTCGGGCAAGTCGCGTCAGGGCGAGGAGATCGAGGACGTCACCACCGAGGCGAACCCGGAGGTGGCGGAGCGGCACGCCGAGATCACCGAGGACGTCGACGACCTGCTCGACGAGATCGACTCCGTCCTCGAGGAGAACGCCGAGGAATTCGTGCGCGGCTATGTCCAGAAAGGGGGGGAGTGATACTGTATGCCCGATTCGCCTCAAGCGTCGGGCAAGGTATGCCCCCAGTGTGACCGATTGCTGCCCGCCGCCGAGTTCCACCGCAACCGGCGACGGGCGGACGGGCTCGCCTACTACTGCAAGTCGTGTGCGGCGGCTCGCTCGACGGCGAGCCGCCGCAGGCGTGGCATCGGGCCGCAGAAGCGGTCGGCCACCCCGGTCGGCGAAGGGCTCAAGTGGTGCCCGGACTGCGACCAGGTCAAGCCGGTCGACGAGTTTCCGCGCACCACCAAGAGCAGCGGCCGGCACAGCTACTGCAAGCCCTGCCACAACGCGCGTGGCAGGGAGACCGCTCAGCGCCTGTACGGCGGCACGCGCGAGTACCACCTGCGGCGGCGCTACGGCGTCGGGGAGAAGGAGTTCCAGGAGCTCCTGGCCGAGCAGGGCGGGGTCTGCGCGATCTGTGGCACACCGGACCCGCAACATCTGGACCACGACCATCGCACCGGGTGGGTGCGCGGGATATTGTGCTTCAACTGCAACGGTGGTCTCGGCCAGTTCCGTGACGATCAGTCGCGGCTGGCCGGGGCGATCACATATCTGAGAGGAACCACGTGGCAGCGGGTTTTGATCCATCCGGGCGTCTACCAGATGTGTTCACCAACGCGGGGACGTCCTCCTTCACCTCGTTCCTGAGCAAGGTGGCCCCCGAGATGCTGCCCGGCCGCCGGCCACTGCCGCCGGGTATGGCCGCCGACATGGCGCCGCACGCGACGACCATCGTGGCCATCTCGGCCGCCGGCGGCGTCGTGATGGCCGGCGACCGGCGGGCCACCATGGGCAACCTGATCGCCCAGCGCGACATCGAGAAGGTGCACCCGGCCGACGCTTACTCCCTGGTCGGCATCGCCGGCACGGCGGGGATCGGCATCGAGCTGATGCGACTGTTCCAGGTGGAGCTGGAGCACTACGAGAAGATCGAGGGCGCGATGCTCTCGCTCGACGGCAAGGCCAACCGGCTCGCCTCGATGATCCGCGGCAACCTGGGCGCCGCGATGCAGGGTCTCGCGGTGATCCCGCTCTTCGCCGGCTACGACCTGGCCGCGAAGGACCCGGCGCGGGCCGGCCGCATCTTCAGCTTCGACGTCACCGGCGGCCCCTACGAGGAGACCGGCTACGACGCGATCGGCTCCGGCTCGCTCTTCGCCCGGTCGGCGCTGAAGAAGCGCTTCCAGCCGGGGCTCTCCATCGACGAGGCGGTCCGGCTCGCGGTCGAGGCGCTCTACGACGCGGCCGACGACGACACCGCGACGGGCGGCCCGGACCTGATCCGGCGGATCTACCCGGTGGTCATGACGGCGACGGCGGAGGGCACCCACCGGCTCACCGACGAGGAGATGTCGGCGATCGCCGAGAGCGTGGTCTCCGGCCGGATGGAGAACCCGGGCGGTTGATCCGCTCCCGCCCGCACCAGTCAGCAGCCGTCAGCACAGCGCCCTAAGGAGAACCGCCGCCGTGGCCATGCAGTTCTACGCCTCGCCCGAGCAGATCATGCGCGACCGCTCCGAGCTGGCCCGCAAGGGCATCGCCCGGGGCCGCAGCGCGGTGGTCCTGAGCTACGAGGGCGGGGTGCTCTTCGTCGCCGAGAACCTCTCCAGCGCCCTGCACAAGGTCAGTGAGATCTACGACCGGATCGGCTTCGCGGCCGTCGGCCGCTACAACGAGTTCGAGAACCTGCGCCGCGCCGGCGTGCGGATGGCCGACCTCAACGGCCTGAGCTACGACCGGCGCGACGTCACCGGCCGGGCCCTGGCGAACGCGTTCGCGCAGACCCTGGGCGCCATCTTCACCGAGCAGTCGAAGCCGTTCGAGGTGGAGATCTGCGTGGCCGAGGTCGGCACCACCGCCGAGGACGACGAGCTCTACCGGCTCACCTACGACGGCTCCGTCAACGACGAGCCGGGCCGGATGGCGATGGGTGGGCAGGCCGAGGCGATCACCGGCGTGCTGAAGTCGCACCACCGCCCGGACATGTCGCTGGGCGAGGCGGTGAAGGTCGCGATGCAGGCGCTGAGCAGCGTCGGGGGAGAGGGCGGCGCCGCCCGGACCATCGCCGCCAACCAGTTGGAGGTGGCGGTCCTGGACCGGCGCCGGGTGGGGCGGACGTTCCGCCGCATCACCGGGGCCGCGTTGACCGCGCTGCTCGATGGCGACAAGGCCGCCGAGGAGCCGGTGTCGGCCCGCCCCGAGGCGCCGACCTCCCCGACCGAGGAGGCGAAGAAGCCCACCACGTCGGCCGGCTCGGCGGACCTGGAGGGCCAGGAGACCCCCGAGGCGTAACGGAGCACGTCCCGAGCGGGCGGCCACGCGTTCCCGGACGCCTGGCCGCCCGCTCCGTCGTGTGCCGGCGTTCCCGGGGCCGTCGCAGGCCGGCTCACGCGGCCTCCGCCGCTCCCGGGCCCCCCGGGTGAGAGCGCGCCCGGGTCCGGGACGCCGAGCGTCCACCTGGGACGCGGCGGCGAACGCGGCCGCCGCGCGGCGGCCGGTCATGCGCTCACCGGGCGGCGCGCGGCGGTGTGCGGGGGTGGGCCGACGGGCGCCCCGGGTGAGACGGGCGCGGTGTGCGCTGCCCATCTGGGGCCTCGGGCGGCTAATGTCTCATCATGGAGCGGCGAATCTTCGGCCTCGAGACCGAGTACGGCGTCACCTGCACCTACCGTGGGCAGCGGCGGCTGTCCCCCGACGAGGTCGCCCGGTACCTCTTCCGCCGCGTGGTGTCGTGGGGCCGGTCGAGCAACGTTTTCCTGCGCAACGGCGCCCGGCTCTACCTGGACGTCGGTTCGCACCCGGAGTACGCCACCCCGGAGTGCGACTCGGTGGTGGACCTGGTCGCGCACGACCGGGCCGGTGAGCGGATCCTGGAGGGTCTGCTCGTCGACGCGGAGAAGCGGCTGCACGACGAGGGCATCGCGGGCGAGATCTACCTGTTCAAGAACAACACCGACTCGGCCGGCAACTCGTACGGCTGCCACGAGAACTACCTCGTGTCGCGGCACGGGGAGTTCGGCCGCCTGGCCGACGTGCTGATCCCCTTCCTGGTCACCCGGCAGTTGATCTGCGGGGCGGGCAAGGTGCTGCAGACGCCGCGCGGGGCGGTCTACTGCCTCTCGCAGCGCGCCGAGCACATCTGGGAGGGCGTCTCGTCGGCGACGACCCGGAGCCGGCCGATCATCAACACCCGCGACGAACCGCACGCGGACGCGGAGCGCTACCGCCGGCTGCACGTCATCGTCGGCGACTCCAACATGAACGAGGTCACCACGCTGCTCAAGGTCGGCACCGCCGACATCGTGCTGCGGATGATCGAGGCCGGGGTGGTGATGCGCGACCTGACGCTGGAGAACCCGATCCGGGCGATCCGTGAGGTGTCGCACGACATCACCGGGCGGCGCAAGGTGCGGCTGTCCTCCGGCAAGGAGGTCAGCGCGCTGGAGATCCAGCAGGAATACCTGGCCAAGGCGACCGAGTTCGTGGAGCGGCGCGGCGGCGACCAGACCGCCAAGCGGGTGGTGGAGCTGTGGGGCCGGGTGCTGCGCGCGGTGGAGACCGGCGACCTGGAGCCGGTGTCCCGGGAGATCGACTGGGTGACCAAGCTGCGGCTCATCGAGCGCTACCAGCGCAAGCACGACCTGCCGCTGTCGCACCCGCGGGTAGCCCAGATGGACCTCGCCTACCACGACCTGCGCCGGGGCCGGGGCCTCTACGGGCTGCTGGAGCGGCGCGGCGAGGTGGACCGGGTGGCGACCGACCCGGAGATCTTCGAGGCCAAGGAGACCCCGCCGCAGACGACCCGGGCGCGGTTGCGCGGGGAGTTCATCCGGCACGCCCAGGAGAAGCGGCGCGACTTCACCGTCGACTGGGTGCACCTGAAGCTCAACGACCAGGCGCAGCGCACCGTGCTCTGCAAGGACCCGTTCCGGGCGTACGACGAGCGGGTGGAGCGGCTGATCGCCAGCATGTGACGGCGACGCCGGCCCGGTGCGGTGCTGACCGCCGTCCGGGCCGGCGGGGCCGGTAGGCTGACCGCGCCATGACGACTTCCGAACCTCCCGAGAGCGGCCGCCAGCGACAGAACTGGGCCGAGCGCCGTCGCGAGAAGATCCGCGCCGAGATCGAGCGCAACCGCCGCGGCGAGTACACGGTGCCCACCTGGGTGCTGGCGCTCGCGCTGGTGCTGATCGTGGGCGCCTGGCTGGCCCTGATCTTCCTGGCCTGAGCCGCCCTGACGCGACGTCCCGCCGGTCCGGCGAGGCCGCAACCTCGAAGTTGCGCCGGCCCCGGCGAAGCTGGAACCGTCATGCCCGTTGGGCAGTTCCGGTGGCCGGCCGCGCATGCCGCGGTCGCGGCAGGGAGGGTGACGGCATGGCGCACATCGACCTCGGTCTCGACGAGCGGGCGCATCCAGGCATCAACGGCCCGATGCGGTTCCGCCCCGAGACGGCCAAGCCGCTCAACGAGCTGGCGGAGACGCTGCTGCGCGCCCCGCACCCGACGCTGAGCCCCGGCGAGCGGGAACTGATCGCGGCGTACGTGTCGGGGCTGAACGAGTGCCGGTTCTGCTGCGCGTCGCACTCGGCGTTCGCGGCGGCGCAGCTCCCCCTGGGCATGCGGCTGGTCGACCAGGTCCGTGCCGATCCGACGACGGCCGAGGTCAGCGACAAGCTGCGGGCGCTGCTGGAGATCGCCGGCGCCGTGCAGCGCAGCGGCCGGGACGTGACGGCGGAGCTGGTCAAGGCCGCGCGCTCCGCCGGCGCGACGGACCTGGAGATCCACGACACGGTCCTGATCGCGGCGGCGTTCTGCATGTTCAACCGGTACGTCGACGGGTTGGGCACGCTGGCCCCGGAGGACCCGGCGGTGTACGAGATGACCGCGGAACACATCGTGCGCTACGGCTACGGCGCGAGCTGACCGAGCGCCGCCGGGCGTTCCACCCGGCCGGGTCCGACCCGCCGGCGGGCGCCGCGCCCGCGCCGGACGGCCGGGCGGCCGGGGCGGGTCAGGCGAGCAGGCGTGCGGCGTGCCGGCCGGCCGCGGCGGCGGCCAGGAAGTAGGCGTGGTCGGCGTCGAGGCCCCGGCCCATGGTGGACAGCGGCACCGGCGCGGCCCGCAGCGCGGCGTCGAGCCCGTCGGTCGGGACCCGGACGAGGGTGTGCCGCGCCGCGAGGGGCGCCAGCGCCGCGTCGACCTCGTCGGCCAGCGCCGGGGCCAGGCCGTCGGGCACGACCAGCTCGGCGGGGGCGAGGGCCACCCGGCCGTACGCGGTGAGGCTGTGGTGCGACACGCCCCGGTGCCGGGGCCGGGGGTCGGCGTCGGAGATCCGCAGCGACCCGACCGGGCGCCCGCCCAGCGTGGCGACGGCGTTGACGGCCTCGCCGACCGCCACCCCGGAGAAGCCCCACCGGGTGCCGGTGCCCAGGTTGCCCGGCCCCTGGGCGGCGACGACGACGTCGGCGCGCAGCACGTGCCGGGCGGCCAGCAGCCCGCTGTGCACGGTGCTCGCCTCCAGGTCCCCGCCGAACGCCTGGCCGACGGTGACCGTGCCGACGAGGTGGTCGCGCAGCCCGGCGAGGGTGCGGGAGAACCAGGCCGGCAGTGCCCCGCCGTCGGTCAGCAGGTACGCCACCCGGGCGGCGGGGGCATCGGCGTGGATGCCGGCCAGGATCGCCGGCAGCGCGGAGTGCAGGTCGGCGGTGACGACGGGCAGGCCGGCCAGGTCGTCGGCGGCGGCCATCACCTCCCGGTGCGGGGACGCCTCCTCGTCGACGCCGAGCAGGATCGGCTGCAGCGGGGTGTAGCGGGCCTTGACCAGGTGGCCGGCGTCGCGGGTGTCGAGGGCCTGCGGCGGGTCCGGCGGTAGCCGGTCGGGTAGCGCCACGACCAGGGCGTACCCGCCGGTGCCGAGGCCCATCAGCAGCGCGCCCGCGTTGAGCAGCACCCGGTCGCCGGGCTCGGGCCGGCCGACGAGCGCGGGGTAGGCCAGGGCGCGTACGGTGCCGCCGTCGGGCAGGTCGACGTCCAGTTCCACCGCCCCGCTCCACTGCCGTCGCAGCGCCGTCACCGTTCCCGACCGCCATCGCACCATGCCCGGCACGCTAGCGCGCCGCCCCGCCCGGGCGCGCCCGGGGCGGCGCGCCCGGACGGCGGTCAGCCGCCGGGAGTCCGACCCCGGGTCGTCGCGGGGGCCGGCGGTGCCGGTCGGGTCGAGGAAGACAGGACCGACAGCGTCGGCACCATCGTGGTGGCGGAGGGCCGCCGACCAGGCCGAGCTGCGGCTCACCGCCCGCCACCCGGCCGTCCGCTACCACCTCCGGCTGGGTCACCACGTGACCGTAGGGTCGTCGGCGACGGGCCGCCCGGCGACCGGTTCACCGGCCGGCCGCGACGCGGCGCACGTCCTGCCCGCGTGGGTGCACGGGCGCGGCGGGCGGACTGCTAGCGTCTACCGCGTGTCGCGGACCCGCACCGAACGCCTGGTCAACCTGGTTATCTGCCTGCTCTCCACGCGACGGTTCCTGACCGCCGCGCAGATCGCCGCGACCGTGCCCGGCTACGAGCACGATCCGGACGACGCGCGTGACCACGAGGCCTTCCAGCGCAAGTTCGAGCGGGACAAGGCCGAGCTGCGCGAGCTGGGCGTGCCGCTGGAGACCGGGACGGCGAGCGTCTTCGACGCCGAGCCCGGTTACCGGATCGCCCACCGGGAGTACGCGCTGCCCGACATCCCCCTCGAACCGGACGAGGCCGCCGCGGTCGGCATCGCCGCCCGGCTGTGGCAGCACGCCGGCCTGGCCGCCGCCGCCTCCTCCGGGCTGGCGAAGCTGCGCGCCGCCGGCGTCGACGTGGACCCGCAGGCCACGCTGGGCCTGGAGCCGATGGTCACGGTGGACCCGGCGTTCGCTCCGCTCACCGCGGCGGCCCGGGACCGGCGCGAGGTCAGCTTCGACTACCGGGTGCCCGACCGCGACGACCCCACCCGTCGCCGCTTGCAGCCGTGGGGCGTGGTCTGCTGGCGGGGCCGCTGGTACGTGGTCGGGCACGACCTCGAACGCGAGGCGACCCGCTGCTTCCGGCTGTCCCGGGTGGTCGGCACGGTCCGGGCGACCGGCGCTCCCGGGGGCTACGAGCCGCCGGCCGGGGTCGACCTGATCAGCCACGTGGCCCGCTGGTCGGGGCCGGCGGAGCGCACCGGGCGGGCCACCGTGCTGGTCGCCGCCGGCCGCGCCGCCGGGCTGCGCCGCTGGGCCGTCGGCGTCAGCGCCGGGCCCGACGGCGACCGGCTCGTCCTGCCCTACGCCGACGCGGACGTCCTCGCCGGCCAGCTCGTCGGCTACGGCCCGGACGTGCGGGTGCTCGATCCGCCGGAGGTGCGCGACGCGGTCATCCAGCGGCTCAAGGAGATCGCCGCCCGGCACGACGACCTCGCGGTCGCCGGGGGTGTCCGGTGACCCGGCCGGCCGCCCGGGGCGGCTCCCGCGCGTCGGCCGACCGGCTGGCCCGGCTGCTGAACCTGGTGCCCTACCTGCTGGCCCGGCCCGGCATCGAGCTGGCCGAGGCGGCCGGTGACCTGGGCGTCACCGAGCGGCAGCTGCGCGAGGACCTGGAGCTGCTGTGGGTGTGCGGGTTGCCCGGCTACGGCCCGGGTGACCTGATCGACATGGCGTTCGACGGCGACCGGGTGACGATCACCTACGACGCCGGCATCGACCGGCCGCTGCGGCTCACCCCGGACGAGGCCCTCGCGTTGGTGGTGGCGCTGCGGATGCTCGCCGAGATGCCCGGGGTGACCAACCGGGAGGCCGTCGAGCGGGCCCTCGCCAAGATCGAGCACGCGGCCGGTGACCTGGTGGCGGCGCCGGTCGAGGTCCGGCTGCCCGCCGACACGCACCGGGTGGAGCAGCTGCGGACGGCCGTCGAGAGCGGCCGGGCCCTGCGCATCACCTACTACACGGCCGCCCGCGACGAGACCACCGACCGCGTCGTCGACCCGCTGCGGATGCTGATGGTCGGCGGGCGGGCGTACGTGGAGGCGTGGTGCCGGCGGGCGGAGGCGGTGCGGCTGTTCCGGGCCGACCGCATCGACGCGGTCGCCGAGCTGGACGAGCGGGCGGCGGTGCCGCCGCAGGCCCGCCCGCACGACCTCACCGAGGGCGTGTTCCGCCCGTCGCCGGACCTGCCGCTGATCACCCTGCGGATCGGTCGGGGCGAGCGGTGGCTCACCGAGTACTACCCGTGCGAGCGGATCGAGGCCGGCGGCGGCGACCACTGGCTGGTCTCGCTGCGCGTGACCGACCTGGGCTGGGCCCGCCGGTTCGTGCTCGGTCTGGGCCCGGACGTGACCGTGGTCGCCCCGGCCGAGCTGGCCGAGCAGGTCCGGGCCGCGGCGGTCGCCGCTCTCGACGCGTACGCCTCGCCGCCGCCGGCCGCGCCACCCGCGGCCCGTGGGCGGGCCGGACACGCCGCGGGCGGTGTCCCCGGCCGACCCGGCGGTGACCGCCGGCACGCAGTAGGCTGGCCGCCGTGGTGAAGTGGATCGTGCTCGCGGTGGTGCTGTTCGCGCTCGTCGTGTTCGTCCTGGCCCTGCGGCCGGTGCTGGCGCGGTTGCCCCGGCTGCGTCGCGCGGCCGTGGCCCTGCAACGGCGTGCGACCGAGGCGGAGGCGCTGCGGGAGACCGCCGAGACCCTCCAGGCGCGGGCCGAGGCCCTCCAGGAGCAGCTCGACACCACCCAGCGGCGGCTGGCCGTGATCAAGGCCAAGCGCGGCGGCTGATCGGTCGGTGCCCGGTCCCTGCGCGAACCGGTCCGGTTGCGCGCAGGAACGATCCGTCGGCAGATGGTTGACGGGACGTCCCGCGTTGGTCAAGACTTCACCGGCCGGGGGCGAACCAGCACCACCCGGCGGGTGGCAGCGGCCGTCGGCGGACGTACGATGGGCTGCGGTACACCCCCACACGACGACACAGAGCGACTGGAGCTTCCCATGGGTGCCCTCAAGCCGTGGCACATCGCCGTACTCGTGGTCGTGCTGATCCTGCTCTTCGGCGCGAAGCGCCTCCCGGACGCGGCCCGTTCGCTGGGCCGTTCGCTGCGGATCATCAAGGCCGAGACCAAGAGCCTGCACGACGACGACCGCGACCTCGCCGAGAAGGCCGACGCGCAGTCCGCCTACCAGCCGCTCCCGCCGCAGACCGTCCAGGGCCAGCCGTACGCGCCGCCGCCTCCCGGGCAGCAGCCGCACGTCGCCCCGCAGCAGCAGCCGTACGCACCCCCGGTCAACGACCCGGTGCAGCGCGTCCGCGACAACTGACCGAAGGGCCCGAGACCCGTGGCCTTCGCCCTCAAGAAGCGCGGCCCGAGCAACTTCGAGCGGGCCGCCGACGGCTCGATGACGCTCATCGAGCACATCCGCGAGCTGCGCACCCGGTTGTTCCGGGCCTCCCTGGCGATCGCGGTCGGGCTGATCGGCGGCTTTCTGCTCGCCCAGCCGGCGTTCAACCTGCTCAAGCAGCCGTACTGCCGGCTTCCCGGCATGGTGGTCGACGGTGAGTGCCAGAACTTCCTGATGCTCGCGCCCGCGGACGGCTTCGTCCTCAAGCTGAAGCTGGCGCTCTGGATCGGGTTGATCATCGGTGCGCCGGTCTGGCTCTACCAGCTCTGGGCGTTCATCGCGCCCGGCCTGCACCGCCACGAGCGCAAGTGGGCGTACCTCTTCGTGGCGATCGCGGCGCCCCTGTTCGCCGCCGGCGCCGTGCTGGCCTACTTCGTGGTGGACAAGGGCCTGGCCTTCCTGCTGGAGGCCGGGGTCACCGGCACCGACTCCCAGCTGGAGGTGACCCGGTACATCTCCTTCGTCACCAACATGATCCTGCTCTTCGGGGTGGCGTTCGAGTTCCCCCTCACCCTGCTGATGCTGAACTTCACCGGGGTGGTGAGCGCCCGCCGGCTGCTCAGCTGGTGGCGGGCCGTGGTCTTCATCTGCTTCGCGTTCGCGGCGGTGGCCACCCCCGATCCCGGGCCGTTCGGCATGACCCTGCTGGCGCTCTGCCTGTCGCTGCTCTACTTCGTCGCCGTCGGGGTGGCGTTCCTCAACGACAGGCGGAAGGGACGCGGCAAGGAGATCTACGCCGGCATCGACGACGACGAGGTGTCGCCGCTGACGTTCGACCCCGAGCCGGTGGAGGCCGGGCCGCGGGTGGACGCCAGCGCGCCGATCGTCGCCCCGGAGCCGGTCGCCGCGCCGGCGCCGATCGACCGGCGCTACGACGACATGACCTGACCGGCCGGTCGTTCCCCGCGACGAACGGCAACAAGCCCTCCCTCGCCGGGGGGCTTGTTGCCGTTCGCGGGCAGGTGCCGGGCCGAGGTGGTCGTCGCACCGGGCGGGCCGCCGCGGGTGGTGCCGCCCCGCGGGTCGTGCGGGCGGTGTGCCACTTCCTTAACGCACGTCGGGTCAGGCGTCAGCACCCAGTCGGCAATCCGTCATGAGGCACTCAGGAGCTGCAATCGGGTAAGCAGATCTTTACGATGTGTCGACGTGTCCGACGAGGGAGGTCGCTGTCCAGTGCGTCGCCCGACGGTTCGTCGTCCACCTCTCGCCGCGCCGGAGGTCACCTCCCCGCCGCGGCGGCCCGGGACGCCCCTCGCCCGGTTCGTCCGGCCGCGGACAGCCGCCGCGGGGCCCGGCGTCCCCGGCGTCGCCCTGCCCGGCCCCCGGGCCGCCGTCCCGGACCGGGCCGGCGTCGCCCTGACCGGACGGAGCGGCGTCCCGGACGCCTCCGGCCCACCAGGTTCCCCCACCGCCCCGGCGGTGACCGTGCCCCACGCCGGCGTGGCCTCCTGGACGGGGGCCGACGGCGGGTCGCCACCCGCACCGGCGGCCCAGGGTGACCGGTCTCCCGGGGTCAGTGCCCGCCCCGGCTGAGTGCCCGGCGGCCCGCCGCCCGCCCGGCCCTCTGGCCGCAGCGTTGCCCCCTGACCGCCGGTCGTCGCGGCCGGGAACCCAGTCGTTTCGCCTGCCGTCCGGCCGGCCCGCTCGGTCCCGTCAACGGGACCGGTCGCCGCCCCCGTACCCCCCAGATCGGAGCCACGCGTTGATCCGCGTCGTCGTTGTCGAGGAGATGGGCCTGCTGCGCACCGCGCTGTGCGCGGCACTGTCGAGTGAGGAGGACATCGAGGTCGTCGCCGAGGTGACCGGGGCGGTGGAGCTGGCCGCCCTGGTGCGTCGGCACCGGCCGGACGTGGTGCTGGTGGACCTGGCGCCGGACGCCCCGCACCCGGTCGAGGCCGTCGCCGAGATCACCGAGGCGATGCCCGACACGGCCGTGCTGGCGATGGGTCGCCGGTGGAGCCAGCAGATCGTCGGGGACCTGCTGGCCGCCGGCGTACGGGGCCTGGTCGGCAAGGACGCGTCCCTGGAGGCGCTCGTCGACGCCGTCCGGGAACTCGCCGCCGGGGGGAAGGTCATCGACGCGGCCGCCGCCGTGTCGGCGCTGCGCCCCGGCTCGGGCCCGTTGACGCGCCGGGAGGTGGAGGTGCTGCGGGTGGCCGCGGAGGGCCTGCCGCTCAAGGAGATCGCCAACCGGCTCTACCTGGCGCACGGGACGGTGCGCAACCACCTGTCGGCGATCATGCGCAAGACCGGTGCCCGCAACCGGATGGAGGCGGTGTGGCGCGCCCGGCGCGACGGCTGGATGTGAGCCGTCCGGGCGCGGGCCGTCGGTGCTCGCGGCGTGCCGGCGCGGCCCCACCGTCCGGCGTGGACGGTGATGGTCCGCTCACCGAGCGGAACCGATCGGGACGTGTTTGAATTCTGACGGTCCGTGATCTGTCTGACGACGCTCCGGAGGGTCAACGGTGATCCGTACCCTGCTCGCTCTCGACGGTGCCCTGGTCCGTGGCGCCCTGTCGCTCGTCCTCGCCGCCGAGGCGGACATCAGTGTGGTGGCGGAACTGGACCGGGGCGACGCGCTCCCGCCGGCGGTGCGGGCGCAGCGCCCCGACGTCGCGGTCGTCGACCTCGACCTCGTCGGCGAGGCGGGCGTGGCGGGGCAGTGCCCGGTGCTGGTGCTCGCCGACCGGCGCCGGGCGCGCAGCCTGCACCGGGTCTTCGTGCCGGGGCGCACCGTCGGGATCCTCGGCAGCGACGTCTCTCCGCACCGGGTGGTCGACGGCATCCGGCGGCTGGCGCGGCGCGAGTCGGTGGTCGACGCCGACCTGGTGATGGCGGCGCTGAGCCGGGACAGCCCGCTGACCTCACGGGAGACGGAGATCCTCGACCTGACCGCGGCCGGGGCGCCGGTCGTGGAGGTCGCCCGGGCGCTCGGGCTCGCTCCGGGGACCGTGCGCAACCACCTGGGCCGGATAGCCCGCAAGGCGGGCGCGCGCACGAGGGTGGAGGCGGTGCGGGTCGCCCGCGAGGCCGGCTGGATCTGACGACCCCTTCCGGCCCCGGCAGGTCCTCACGGCCGGCCGAGTGGCACGCGGGCCGGTGGCGCCAGATCCTCCCAGTGCCCGACCAGCTCCCGGTACGTGGGCGAGCGGGTCAGCAGGTCGTCGTGGGTGCCGACGAGCGGCCGGTCGCCGTCGAACACCAGCACCCGGCGGGCCCGGGTCGCCGAGCTGATCCGGTGGGCGATCACCACCAGGGTGCCGGGGCGGCGGGCGAAGGCGTGCTCGACGGTCGCCTCCAGGGTCGGGTCCAGGTGACACGTCGCCTCGTCGAGGATCACCAGCGGCGCCGGGGCGAGGTAGGCGCGGACCGCGGCGACGAGCTGGCGCTCCCCGGCGGAGAGGGCCGCGGGGTCGAGTGCGGCGTCGAGGCCCCCGAGGCGGGCCACCAGGGGACCGGCGCCGAGAGCGTGCACGGCGGCCAGGACGGTCGCGTCGTCGGCCCCGGTGCGCAGATAGCGGAGGTTGTCGCCGACGGAGCCGGTGCGCACGTACGCCTCCTGCGGCACCAGCACCCGCATCCGGGCCAGCGCCTCCGGCGGCGTGCCGGCGACCGGCACGCCGGCCAGGTGGACCGCGCCGGACTCCGGCGGCACGAGCCCGGCGACCAGCGCGGCCAGGGTGGACTTGCCTGCCCCGCTCGGACCCACCACGGCCAGATGATCGCCGGCCGGCACCGTCAGGGTGAGGCCGGCCAGGACGGGACGGGCGTGCGGGCCGTACCGGAAGGTCAGCCCCCGCAGCGCGACCGCCGGCGGATCGACGACGGCGGCGGGCCACGGCGCCGGGCCGGTGCCGACCGCCGCGGCGACGGGCGACGGCGCGGCGGCGGAGACCGGGGACGGCGGGACGGCGGGCGGCCGGGGGTCGGTGTCGGCGGGCGGGCTGGTGCGCAGGATCCGGCCCAGGGTGACGGCGTAGCGCAGGCCGCCGCCGCCGACGCCCTGCACGACCGCGTGCAGGGCGGGTTGCAGCCCGGTGGTGACGTAGAGCAGGGCGCCCAGCACGGCCCCGGCGCTGAGCCCCTGCCGGACCAGCCACGGCGCGGCCAGCACCAGCACCACCACGGGCAGCCAACCACCCACCCCGAGGCTGAGGCTGCGCAGCGCCGCCATCCGGGCCAGCGTCCGCTCCGCGTCCGCCTGCGCCGTCACCCGCCGGCCCACCTCCGACACCACGCGCTCCTGCGCGCCGCAGGCGACGACGTCGCGGTGCCCGGCCAGCGCGGCCGCCGCCGACCGGCCGAGCCGCTCGCCGGCGGTGACCTGCGCCCGCTGGTGCGCCACCATGGCCGGCAGCGACGCCCCGAACACGACCAGCCCCGCCACCAGCGGGGCCGCCACCGCGCCCGCCAGCAGCGGGGCCAGGGCGAGCAGGCCGAGCAGCGCCGCGCCGGCGGTGAACAGGAACCCGCGGACCACCAGCACCAGCCCGCCGAAGGTGTCCCGGACCACCTCGACCTGGTGGGTCAGCCGGGCCACGGTGGCGCTGTCCGCCCGGCCGCCGGCCCGGGTGGCGTCCCGCAGCGCCCCCTGCACCACGCGGGTGGCCAACTCGTCGCGGAACGGTTCCACCACGGCCCCGAGGCTGCGGTACACCTGCCCGGTGGCCGCCGCGCCGACCAGCACGGCCGCGGCGAGCCCGGCCAGCCAGGCCAGGCCGGTGGCGAACTCGCCGGCCAGGAAACCCCGGTCGACGGCGCGGGCCACGAGCACCCCGCCCAGCAGCGCCGGCAGGGCCTCGACCGCCGACCAGGCGGCCAGCCGGCCCAGCGCCCGGCGGCGGGCACGCAGCGCCGTCCAGGTGGTGCGGCGCACGCCGGGGCCGCTCATCGGGCCTCCCCGCCGGGCGCGAAGACCGCCCGGTAGGCCGGGTCGGCCCAGAGCTGCCGGTGCGGCGCCACGGCCCGCAACCGCCCGCCGTCGAGCCACGCCACCAGGTCGGCCGCCGCCGCCGTCGTGGCGCGGTGGGTCACCACCAGCCGGGTACGCCCGCCGGCGCCAGCGGCGACCGCCCGGGCGATCCGGTGTTCGGTGGCGGTGTCCAGGCTGGACGTGGCGTCGTCGAGGACGAGCAGCCGCTCGGCGGGGAACGCGCGGGCCAGCCCGAGGCGCTGCGTCTCGCCGCCGGAGAACGGCGCGTCCGCCAGCCGGGTGCGGAAGCCCTCGGGCAGCCGGGCGACGACGTCGGCGACCTGCGCCGCCCGCGCGGCGGCCAGCACCGCCGGGGTGGCCGGGGCCGCGTCGGCGGGCGGTCGCGCCGCGTCGGCGGGCAGCCCCAGCCCGACGGCGTCGTGCACCGTCTCGCCGACCAGGACGGGCCGGTCGAAGGCGTGGCCGACGGCCCGGCGCAGCGCGGACGGACTGAGCCGGCGCAGCGGCACCCCGTCCAGCAGCACCTCGCCGGTGTCGGGGTCGTGCAGCCGGCCGGCCACCGCGGCGAGGGTCGACTTGCCGGCGCCGGAGCGCCCGACGACGGCGACCGTGGCGCCCGCCGGGACGGTCAGGTCGATCCCGTCGAGGACCGGCCGCCCGTCCTCGGCGCGTACGCCGACCCCGTGCAGGCGCAGTTCCCCCCGACCGGGCGGCAGCGGCGCCGCGCCGTCGGGGCGTGCCGGGTGGGCCAGCGGTTCGGCGATCCGGCCGGCCGCCGCGCGGCTGCGGACCAGCCGGTGCAGCGTGGCGAGCACCGCGCCCAGCCCGGCGCCGAGGGCCGCGTACTGCACGGCGGCGACGAGCTGGCCGGGGCTGAGCCAGCCGACGGTCAGCGCGTACCCGCCGACGGCCACGACGGCCACCTGGAGCAGCGGCCCCACGGCGGCGGTGCGGGCGCTCGCCCGGGCCAGCAGCCGCCAGCCGGCCAGGCCGTACCCGCGCAGTTGCGGCAGGGCCGCCAGCACCCGGTCGCGTTCCCGGTCGACGGTCGCGGCGGCGGCGATGGTGCGGGCGCCGCCCAGTGCCTCCAGCAGCCGGCCGGCGATCACGCCCAGCACCCGCTGGTAGCCGGCGACGGCGGCGGAGGCGTCGGTGACGAAGGCGCGCATGAGCACTGCGAGCAGGGCCAGCCCGGCGAGGAGGGTGACGCCGAGCAGCGGTTCGAGGAGGGTGAGCGCCACGACGCTGCCGACCGGGGGGAGCAGCGCGACGACCCCCAGGACCACGGCGGTGCCGGCCTGTCCGGCGTCGGCGGCCTGCGCGGCGAGGCGGCTGACCAGGTCGCCCACCGGATAGCGGCGGACGGTGCGTACGTCGCAGGCGAACAGGTGGCGCAGCAGGCGTCGGCGCAGCCGCGCGGTGGCCCGGGCCGCGCCGTACCCGCTGGCCACGTCGGTGAGGATGTCGGTGGTCATGAGGACGGCGATCAGGCCGCAGGCGGCGGCCGGCCACCGGACGGATCCGTCGCCGCCGACGGCGGCGTCGACCGCGAGCCCGAGGACGGCGGGCAGGGCGAGTTCGGCGGCGGCGCCGGCGAGCGCGACCGCGCCGAGCAGGACCGTCCAGCCGCCGCCGTCGCGGACCACCCGCCGCAGCAGCCGGTCGGAGCCGGTCGGCGTCCGCATCGGTCCTCCCGCAGAAGACGTGCGGCCCTGGGCGGACACGTCCATCCGCCCAGGGCCTCGCGTGATGACCTGATCAGTTGCAGGTCGTGACGGACAGCGAGCTGTCGCCACAGAGCAGCAGGCTCGCCTGGCTGCCGCCGCCGGTGCGGTCGGCGGGGGCCATCTCCATGCCCTGAAGGTCGAGAAGCGCCATGTCGATCATCTCCTTCTGTGCTGGTCGGTCGGGTGGCCGTGCCCTGCATGTCGCCGGTGAAGGCGTTCGGATCAGTTGCAGGTCGTGACGGACAGCGAGCTGTCGCCGCAGAGCAGCAGGCTCGCCTGGCTGCCGCCGCCCGTGCGGTCGGCGGGGGCCATCTCGAGGCCCTGGAGGTCCAGAAGCGCCATGTCGTGTCACCTCCTTCCGTGCTGGTCGGTCGGGTCGGTCGCCCTCGCCGAGGCGAGGGAGTCGGGGGCGCCCGTCAGAGGCGCGAGGAACGGCAGGCTCACCGGACCGTCGGGCCGCGCGGCGGCCAGGGCCAGCAGCACGCCGGCGGTGCCGGTGCCGAGGTCCATGGACAGCCGCAGCAGCTGCTCGCCCGGGAAGGCCGTCCCGTCGCCGTAGGGCAGGGCGTGCCACGCCAGCCGGGCGACCTGCTCGTCGCGTTCGCGGCAGCGCTGCGGGTCGGCGGGGTCCGCCGCGAGGTAGGACACGATGCCGGCGCGTCCGGCGAAGAGGCCCGCCTGGGCGTAGAACGGGGACCGGGCGGCGCGGCGCACACCGGCGCTGGCCTCCGCGAACCGCTCGTCGGCGCGGTGCAGCAGGTACTGGTCGAGCACGAGCCCGATCCCGACGCTGCCCTGCCCGAGGTAGGGCATGGTGCGCCAGCCCTCGTTGACGTGCAGCGCGCCGTCGGGGCGTACCACGCAGCGGCGCAGGTCCTGGCGCAGGGCCGTGGCGGCATGGTCCAGCAGGGCCTCCTCGCCGGTCAGCTCGTGCAGCCGCACCAGCAGCAGCGCCGGCCCGGTCCGGCCACGCAGCAGCCCGGCGTACGGGTTCCTCCCGCCGCTGATGTCCGGGCCCGGGTCGTCGGCCAGCTGGTCGACGACCCGCTCGGCGGCCCGCCAGGCCGCGTCGCGCAGGGCCGTCTCGCCGGTGCGCCCGGCCAGCTCGGCCAGGTTGAGCGCGATCCCGGACAGGCCGCGCGCCAGGCTGTGGTCGAGGCCGTCCAGCGGCTGGCGCAGGCAGATGTCGAGCACGTCGAGGGCGTCCTGCCGGCGACCGAGCAGCTCCAGGGCGTACGCGACGCCGTGCAGGCCGTCGTAGAAGCCGCACCGGGTGCCGGAGGCGGGCGCCGTGGCGCGGCGGACCAGCCACTGCTCGTGTTCCGGCCACCGTCCGGCGCCGCTGACGTGCAGGGCGTACAGGACGCCGGCCGCGCCGTGGGCGAGGTTGAGCCCGCCGCTGCGGAACTGCTCGATGTCACCGGGGAAGAGCCGGTCGTCCCGCTCGGGTGTCGCGCTGGCGAGGATCGCCCGGGCGATCCGGTCGCGGTGGGCCGGTCCGACGTCGACGGTGAGGTCGGGTGCCGGCTCGGCGTCCGCCGGGGCGGGGCCGGTGATCTCCCGTACGGAGGCGTCGAGGAGGTCCCTCGGCACCGGGAACTCATCGGCGATCACGTCGGCGAGGTGCGCGGCCTTGGCCGGCGCCAGGCGGAACAGCTGGGTCAGCGGCAGGAACAGCGCCAGCCGCAGGCAGGCCAGGGCGTACCGGTCGACGGCGGGACCGGAGCGGTCCCCGGGCGCGGCGAAGCCCTGGTTGCGCAGGCCCGGCCGGCGGTGGCCGTCGATCGGCGCGGCGACCTCGAAGTCGACGAGCGCGATCCGGTCGTCCGGGCGGACCATGACGTTGAACAGGTGCAGGTCGCCGTAGACCAGGCCGCGGTCGTGGATCGCCGTGACGACCTCCTCGACCTGCCGGTGCACGTCCATCGCCCACCGGGTGTAGTCGGCGCGCTCGGCGTCCGTGGTCTCGGCGTCGATCAGCGGGTACCGGTCGACCAGGACCTTGTTGAGCGGACGGCCCTCGATGAACTCCAGCGCGAGGAACCGGTGCTCGCCGAGGGTGAACTCGTCGTACACCCGGGGGACCTGCGGCAGGTCGGCGAGCCGGCGGAGCGCGTCGGCCTCCCGGGCCAGGCGGGCGACCGCGTCGGCGCCGTCGGCGTCGAGCCCGGCGTGCGGCCGGGCCTCCTTGAGCACGACCTGGGTGTCGGTCCGCACGTCCCGGCCGACGTAGAGGCCGCCGCCGTTGGAGAAGTGGATGACCTTCTCGATGCGGTACGGCACCTCGTCGGTGCTGGTGGCGTTGCGGGCGGCCAGGTGCGGGCCGAGGAAGTCGGGCAGCGTCACCCAGGACGGCACGTGGAAGACGGGATCGCGGCGGTCGGGCACCAGCGTGCCCGTATCGTCCTCGATCGCCGGGACCACCTGGCCGTCGGGGGAGTGGCAGTAGCGGGCGGCGAAGCCGCCGTAGCGGACGTGCACCGGGCCGGCGCCGTGGCGCAGGTCGCTGAGGATGTACGGGCCGGGCTCGCCGGCGAGCAGCTCGTCGAGCTCCTTGCAGACCAGCTCCAGCTCGGCGTCGTCGCGGGGGTAGACGGTGACGAACTTCCCGCTGGCCGCCCGGGAGGCGTACTTCGAGTTGCGCAGCAGCAGGGTGCGCGGGCCGCGGAGGAACTTGAAGGACAGTCCACGCGGGACGCAGTACTCCCAGACGGTGTCCAGCACCCGCTCCGCGTTGTCCAGCGTCGCCGACACGTGGATCTTCCAGCCCTGCTGGGGCAGCGTGCCGCCCTCCGGGGCGTAGATCAGCCAGTCGTCGAGCGGCTCGGAGCGCCAGCCGTCGGGGACGGGCCGCCGCGCCGCCGCGAAGGTGGGCTGCTCGACCGCGCTGCCGAGCGAGTCGTAGAAGAGCCGGTCGGCGGCGCAGTAGCTGTCGTAGCGCTCGTCCACCGTGACCACTCCCTCCGCTGTTCGGTCGATGCCTTCGTCCTGCTGACGGATACGAGTCTGTCCGTTCGGGCCATGGCGGTTCCAGTGCGTTCAGTCATGACGACGAATGCGTGCCGCACGGTCGGCCGTGACAAAAGTCAGGTGCGCCCGGGTGGGCGGCGCTCCGCCGGCGGGTCGCCGGCCGCGCGGGCCGGCGGTGCGCCCCGCCGTGCCGGTGGCGGTACGGTGCTCGCCGTGACCGCAGACGATCACCCCTCCGTCGCCCCCGACGGGCCCGTCGCCGTGCTGGCCAACCCGACCGCCGGCCGGGGCCGGCACCGAGGGCTGCTGCCGCAGGTCCTGCACCGGCTCGCGGCCGCCGGCCGGCCGGTACGCCCGTTGCACGCGCGCACCGCCGACGAGGCCGAGGCGGCCTGTCGGGCGGCGGTGCGGGACGGCGTGTCGGCCCTGGTCGCGGTCGGCGGCGACGGGACGGTGCACCGCGCGGTGCAGGCGGTCGCCGGGACGGGCGTCCCGTTCGGTCCGGTGCCCGGCGGCACCGGCAACGACTTCGCCGCCGACACCGGCTTCCCGGCCGACCCGCTCGCGGCCGTCGACGTGATCGCGGCGGCCCTGCGCGACGGCCGCGCCCGCCCGGTGGACCTGGCGCGGATGACGGGGGCCGACGGCACGGGACGGTGGTACGGGGCGGTGCTCGCGGCGGGCTTCGACGCGATCGTCAACGAGCGCGCCAACCGGATGCGCTGGCCGGGCGGCCCGCGCCGCTACGACCTGGCGATCCTGGTGGAACTGGCCCGGCTGCGCCCGCGCCGCTACACGTTGCGGCTCGACGGGGTGCCGCACGAGGTGGACGCCGTGCTGGTAGCGGTGGGCAACTGCGCCAGCTACGGCGGCGGCATGCGGATCTGTCCGGACGCGGACCCGACCGACGGCCTGCTCGACGTGGTGGTGGGTGGCCGGTTCGACCGGCGCACCCTGATGCGGGTGAAGCCGCGAATCTACCGGGGCACCCACGTGACGCACCCGCTGGTGCGCAGCTACCGCGCCCGCGTGGTGGAGTTGAGCGCCGAGGGCATCACCACGTACGCCGACGGCGAGCGCGCCCTGGCCACCGACTCGGCCGCCGCCCGGGCCACCTCCCGGACCGACCGTCCGATCCGGCACGCCGTGGCGCTGC
>NZ_JBPQTK010000104.1:0-22231 GCF_051386315.1 Micromonospora sp. URMC 107 | reverse complement strand
CAAGAAGTTTGCGCCCGGATCCGGCCTGGATTCGGACCGAAACTTCTTGATCGACGAGCGGAGTTCGCGGTTGTCCACAGGAGGGCTGGGGGTTGTCCACAGGGGCGGTGTGATGCGCGGGTGGATGCGCATCGTGGTGGGGTGAGTTTCGACGTCCTCTGCCGCATCGCCAGTCGTCAGGACGGAGTGGTGACGGCGGCGCAGGCCCTGTCCGCGGGCTTCAGCCGGAGCCAGATCCGATACCTGTGTCGCTCGGGCCGGTGGATTCGGGTGGCGAGGGGTTGCTTCGTGCCGGTCCCCGAGTTGAGCCCCGCCGCGCTCCGTAGAGCCCGCATCCGGGCGGTGACCACCAGCCTGGGGCCGGGCTCGGTCGTCGTTCTCGACACCGCAGCCGAGCTGCATCGGATCGCCGGACTCCGTCCGGCGTCCGCCATCCACGTCTCGCTGCCGGCGAATCGGCCACGACCGCAGCGGCTCACCGACCCCGACGTCGTGGTGCACCAGCTCGCCCTCGATCCGGACGCCGTCGGCGAGGTCGCCGGGATGCCCGTGACCACCCCGCTGCGGACCATCGCCGATGTCATCCTCCGGGTGGACCGCTATTCGGCGGTGTGTGTACTCGACTCCGCGCTGAACCGGCAGGTCGTCACCGGGCCCGAGCTGTCCCGGATTCCTGCCCTTCTCGTGGGCCGTAGGGGAGCCGTCGCGGCCCGGCGTCACCTGACAGGGGCGGACGGACGGGCGCAGTCCCCGCTGGAGACCCGGACCAGGCTGCGGTGCGTCGACGGTGGCGTACCGCCCGACGCTTCTCCAGTTGGAGGTGCGCGACCGGGACGGCTGTCTGCTCGGCATCGGCGACCTGGGCTGGCGAGCGGCGCGGGTGATCGCCGAGGCGGACGGGCAGGCGCCCCATCGCACGCCCCGGGCAGTCTTCGAGGACCGGTCGCGGCAGAACCGGCTGGTCAACGCCGGTTGGCGGATCCTCCGTTTCACCTGGGCCGACACACTGCGCCCCGACTACATCCCCCACACGGTCAAGGCAGCGCTCCGCTCCAGCCCCGATGGTTGATCAAGAGGTTCTGACCCGTCTCGGGCCGAAAATGGGACGCAAACTTCTTGATCAACGGGGCTTGAGGAGGGGGTCAGTAGGATGCGGTCGTGCGGGTTCTTCTTCTTGGTGGTGGGGGGCGGGAGCATGCGCTCGCGCTGGGCCTCGCTGGTGATCCGTCCGTCGAGCAGCTGATCGCGGCGCCCGGGAATCCCGGCATCGCTTCGCTCGCCTCGTTGCGGGCGGTGGATCCCTGCGATCCGGCGGCCGTCGCCGCGCTGGCGGTGGAGACCGGGGCCGACCTGGTGGTGATCGGGCCGGAGGCGCCGCTGGTGGCCGGGGTCGCCGATGCCGTACGCGCCAAGGGGATCCCCGCGTTCGGGCCGTCCGCCCAGGCGGCCCGGCTGGAGGGTTCGAAGGCGTTCGCCAAGGACGTGATGACCGCCGCCGGCGTGCCGACCGCCCGCGCGTACACCTGCACGGACGCCGAGAGCACCGGCAGGGCGCTGGACGAGTTCGGCGCGCCGTACGTGGTGAAGAACGACGCGCTCGCCGCCGGCAAGGGTGTCGTGGTGACCGACGACCGCGCCGCCGCGCTGCGGCACGCCGAGGAGTGCGGTCGGGTCGTCGTCGAGGAGTACCTGGCCGGCCCGGAGGTCTCCCTCTTCGTGGTCACCGACGGCGAGGCGGCGGTGCCGCTGCTGCCGGCCCAGGACTTCAAGCGGGTCGGCGACGGCGACAGCGGCCCGAACACCGGCGGCATGGGGGCGTACGCGCCGCTGCCCTGGGTGCCGGCCGGTCTGGTTGACGAGGTCATGCGCGACGTCGTCCACCCGACCCTGGCGGAGCTGGCCCGGCGGGGCACCCCGTTCGCGGGCCTGCTCTACGTCGGGCTGGCGATGACCGCCGACGGCCCCCGTGTGATCGAGTTCAACGCCCGCTTCGGCGACCCGGAGACGCAGGTGGTGCTGGCGCTGCTGGAGACCCCGCTGGCCGGGCTGCTGCACGCCGCCGCGACCGGCACGCTGGCCGGGCACCCGCCGCTGCGCTGGCGCGACGGTGCCGCCGTCACGGTGGTGGTCGCCGCCGAAGGCTACCCGGCCGCCCCGCGCACCGGCGACGTGATCACCGGGGCCGAGGGGCCGGGCATCATCCACTCCGGCACCCGGCGGGACGCCGACGGGACGCTGCGCTCCGCCGGTGGCCGGGTCCTCTGCGCCACCGCCACCGGTGCCGACCTGCCCGCCGCCCGGGACGCCGCGTACGCGTTGGTGGGCGGCGTGGAGCTGGCCGGCGCGCACCACCGCACCGACATCGCCTCCGCCGCCGTCGAGGGCCGGATCAGCATTCCGGGCTGACCGGGCAACCTCCACCCTCCTCGCCTCCGTTTGAGCGGTGAGGCGAGGAGGTGGCGGGATTGCCTGCCGACATCGAGGGCTACCGTGAGTACGTCGGGGCGCGGCTGGACCCGCTGCGCCGCACGGCGTACCTGCTCTGTGGCGACTGGCACACGGCCGACGACCTGGTGTCGACGGCGCTGGTCAAGCTGCTGCGGCACTGGCGGCGCGTGTCGCGGATGGACAATCCCGACGCGTACGTCCGGCGTGCCCTGCTGCGGGTCTGGCTCGACGAGCGGCGCCGGCCGTGGCGGCGCGAGGCCGCCTGGGCCGAGGTCCCCGATGCCGCCGTCCGGTCCGCCACCGACGGTGCCGCGGACCGGCTGACCATCCTCGCCCTGCTGGCCGAGCTGCCGCCGCGCCGCCGCGCGGTCCTGGTGCTGCGCTACTTCTGCGACCTGTCGGTGGAGGAGACCGCCCGGGAACTCGGCTGCACCACCGGCACCGTCAAGAGCCAGTCGGCGCGGGCGATCGAGGCGCTGCGGAGCCGCCTCGTGGGCGTGCCGGCCCGAGCCGAGGAGGCACGCACCGATGGATGAACTCGCCCGGCAGATGCGCAGTGCGGTGGCGTCACCGCCGCCCACCCGGATCGACGTGGACCGGCTGATCGCCGACGACCGGCAGCGCCGCCGCCATCGGGCGTGGATGGTGGCGGGCACCGGGGCCGCCGCGATGGTCGCCGCGGTCGCGGTGACACCGGCGCTGCTCGTCGGCCCGGCCGCCGGACCGGGTGGGCCCACCCTGCCGGCCGGTGGCGGCTCGCCGTCCGCCGACCCGTCGCTCTGCCCGGTGGTGGAACCGGAGCCCAGCGGCCCGCCGGCGCCCCAGCAGTCGTACGACCCGGTGCGTGCCCGGCCGACCGAACGCCCCGACGCCGGCGTCGCCCGGCTGACCCTCGTGCTGCGCCCGGCGCTGGCGGCCGTCGTGCCGGCGGGGCTGTCGATCGACGGCACGATCCCGGGCTGCGACCTGGTGCAGTTCACCTACGAGAAGAGCCACTGGCACTACTACGCCCACGCCCGGCTGCGCGGGAACGGCCACGTCGACAACGTGACGGTGTCGTTGGCCCCGACGACCGCCGACGCGCCCGGCGGGTGCGCCGGCGCCCCCGACCCCCGTACCTGCACCAGCAGCCGCCTGCCGGACGGCGGCACCCTCGCCGTCGGCGCCACCAGACCCGGGAAGGAGGGCCACGAGCAGCGCTGGGCACAGGTGCGACGGGCGGACGGCACGACCGTGACGGTGACGACGGACAACCACCACATCACCCGCGGGGAGAACGGCGCGACGCCGACGGTCCGGTTCGGTTCGCCGCCGGTGCTCACCGTGGCGCAGTTGACGGCCATCGCCACCACGCCCGGGCTGACGCTCCATCCCTGACCGTGACGTCAGCCCCGCACGGGCGTGTCCCGGTGCGCGGCGGGCGTCCACAGTTCGTCGACCCGGACGCGCCCCTGTACGCGGGGCGCGTCCCGGTTCGTGGCGGAGGCGTACTGCCCGTTGAGCGGGACGGGATCCTCCACCCGCTTCGCGGGGC
This sequence comes from Micromonospora sp. URMC 107, assembly GCF_051386315.1. NCBI lineage: Bacteria > Bacillati > Actinomycetota > Actinomycetes > Micromonosporales > Micromonosporaceae > Micromonospora > Micromonospora sp. URMC 107. Next base: position 18,249 of record NZ_JBPQTK010000104.1, on the reverse strand, counting down.
CGCCGGGCGGGGCGGGCGGATAGCGGGGCGGCTCGTCCAGCGCCCGCAGCGCCGGCAGCGGGGCGGCGGTCAGGGTCGCCGCCAGCAGCGCCCCGGCCAGCACCAGGAACGCGGTACGCAGCCCGAGCCACTCCACCAGCGGCCCGGCGAGCAGGTAGCCGGCCGGGCCGGCCGCGTACGCGAACGAGGTCATCACCCCGACCACGCGCCCGCGCAACCTCTCCGGCGTGCGGGTCTGCATGGCGTAGTTGGACAGCGGGTTGACCGGCCCGTACGCGAGCCCGATCGCGACGGCGAAGCCGATCATGGCCGGGTACGGCGGCAGGGTGGCCAGCCCGACGAGGGCCACCCCGATGACGACGAGGGCGACCACCATCAGGGTGCGGCGGCGGATCAGCCGGCCCGCCGCGCCGGAGGCGAGCGCCCCGACGACCCCGCCGGCGCTCATCGACATGAGCAGCGCGCCGAGCCGGGCCGGTTCCCCCTGGGCGACGAACCACGCCGGCAGCAGCACGCCCTCGACCGGCAGGTAGAGCGCGGCCAGCACCATCGAGAGCAGCGCGATGGTCCGCAGCAGCCGGTCCCGCCAGACGAACCGCAGCCCCTCGACGGTGCCGCGCCACAGCCCGGCCGGGGGGCGCTCGGGGCGGCCGGCCCCGGGCAGCCGGACGGCGGCGATCATCGCGACGGCCAGGGCGAATCCGGCGGCGGTGACCCAGAGCGTCGAGCCGGGGCCGATCGCGGCGATGAGCACGCCGCCGACGCCGGGCCCGATCAGGAAGGCGAGCCCCCAGACCGCCTCGTGCACCCCGTTGGCGCGTTCGAGCCGCCAGCCGGCGGCCTGCGCGGCGGCCGGCAGCAGCGTCTCCCGGGCGGTCAGGCCGGCCGGGTCGAACACCGCGCCGAGCACGGCCAGCGCCACGAGCCAGCCGAGGTTCAGCCCGAGCAGCGCGTCGACCACCGGGATCGCGGCGACGGAGACGGCGGAGAGCGTGTCGGAGACCAGCGCCGTGCGCCGCCGGCCGAGCAGGTCCACGAGGGTGCCGGAGAAGAGGCCGGACAGCAGCAGCGGCAGGGCGGTGGCCGCCGCGACCACGCCGGCCGCGGTGGCGCTGCCGGTGCGTTCCAGCACCAGCCAGGGCAGGGCCACGTTCGCCACCCCGTTGCCGGTGTTGGAGAGCAGCGTCGCCGCCTCGACCAGCAGCAGCGGTGCCATCCGTGGTCCTGGCTGGCGGTGGCGGGCATGGTGGCGGTGACGGGCACGGCGGCGGGGTCCGGAGCCGATCATTGTGCCGCCAGCCTAGGCGCGGCGGGGCATCCGGGCAGTAACGGCCGGGGAACGGCTCAGCCGTGCTGGCGGCGCAGCTCGCGGGTCAGCACCTTGCCGGTGGCGTTGCGGGGAAGGTGGTCCACGAAGACCACGTCCCGGGGTACGGAGAACCGGGCCAGCTGGTGCCGGACGTACTCGCGGACCGCCTCCGGGTCGAGCGTCTCGCCGGGGTGCAGGGCGAGGAACGCGGCGAGCCGCTGGCCGTACCGCGGGTCCGGTACGCCGATCACGGCCGCCTCGCGTACCTGCGGCAGCCGGGCGAGCAGGTCCTCCACCTCGGACGGGAAGACGTTCTCCCCGCCCGAGACGATCATGTCGTCGGCCCGGCCGTCGACGAAGAGCAGCCCGTCGGCGTCGAGCCGCCCCAGGTCGCCCGTGTCGAGCAGGCCGCCGCGGTGTTCCCGGGTGGCCCCGGAGGTGTAGCCCTCGAAGAGCATCTCGTTGCCGACGAAGATCCGGCCGACCCGCCCGGCCGGCACCGGCTCGCCGGCCGCGTCGAGGATCTCCAGCCGGGTGCCGTGCGGCGGGCGGCCGGCGGTGGTGGGCGCCGCGCGCAGCTCGGCGGGGCCGGCGATGGACGCCCAGGAGACCTCGGTGGAGCCGTAGAGGTTGTGCAGCACGTCGCCGTAGACGTCCATGAACCTGAGGGCGAGGCCGCCCGGCAGCGCGGAGCCGCTGGCCGCGACCACCTTCAGCGGGGGCCGGGGGTCCGGCGGCGGCACCTCCAACAGCCGTTGCAGCATCACCGGTACGGCGAAGAGGGCGTCGCAGCGCTGTGCCACCAGGGCGGCGAGCGTGGCGGCCGGGTCGAAGCGGCGGTGCAGCACGACCGTGGCCCGCAGGGCGAAGCAGACCTGGAGGGCGGCGTACCCCCAGGTGTGGAAGAGCGGCGCGGCGATCATGACGGTGTCCCGGGCGTGCAGCGGGATGCGGTCGATGATGGAGACCAGCGGGCCGAACCCGTTGGGCGTGGGGCGCCGGGCACCCTTGGGGGCGCCGGTGGTGCCGGAGGTGAGCACGATGATCCGGCCGTCGCGCTCCGGGGGGCGCAGCTCGCCGGGGGGCGCGCCGACGACGAGTTCCTGCCGGGCGCGCTCGTCGAGCCGCCGCACCTCGGCGGGGAGGCTGGCGACCCGGTCGGCGAACTCGGCGTCGTGCACCAGCGCCCGTAGCCGCTGCTCCTGCGCCACGGTGGCGAGCTGTGCGGCGGAGAGCCCGGTGTTGACCAGCACCGCGTCCGCGCCGAGCAGGGTGGCGGCCACGATCGTCTCGACCAGGCCGTGGTGGTTGCGGCAGAGCACGCCGACCCGCTCTCCGGGCCGTACCTCCAGCGCCGTCCGCATCCCCCGGGCCAGCCGCTCGGCCCGGTCGAGCAGTTCGGCGTACGTCAGCTTGGCGCCCTGCTCGTCGACGACGGCCGCCCGGTCCGGGTCGCGGGCGGCGGCCTGGCGCAGCTCGCCGGCGATGTTCCAGCCCCACCTGCGCAGCGCCTGGAGCTGGGCGGCGACGCGGATCGGGTGGCCGGGGGTGAGCAGCCCCCGTCGGGCCAGGGTGGCGACGACGAACGGCAGGTCCATGACGCGGCCTCCTCGTGCGGTGCGCGAGGGGCCCCCGGGGCGGGGACCCTCGCGGACGATCTGGAGATCGGGCGCCCCAGCGGTACGGGCGCGGCGGACGTGCTGCCGGTCGGGGCCTGTGCGGTGGCCCCACCGGCGGTCGGTCAGCGGATCTGGATGCCGGAGATGGCCCGGGAGATGACCAGCCGCTGGATCTCGGAGGTGCCCTCGAAGATGGTGTAGATCTTGGCGTCCCGGTACCAGCGTTCGACCGGGTGGTCGCGCAGGAAACCGGCCCCGCCGAGCAGCTGCACGGCCTGCCCGGTGACGGAGACGGCCACCTCGCCGGCCTTCAGCTTGGACATCGAGCCCTCGCCGGCCGTGAAGGGCCGGTTGTTGCGGCCCATCCAGGACGCCCGCCAGACCAGCAGCCGGGCGGCGTCGATCTCCATCTTCATGTCGGCCAGCGCGAACGCGACCGCCTGGTTCTCGATGATCGGGCGCCCGAACTGGACCCGCTCCTTCGCGTAGTCCAGGGCGTACTCGTAGGCGGCCCGGGCCACGCCCAGCGCCTGCGCGCCGACGGTGGGCCGGGAGAGCTCGAAGGTGCGCATCGCGGCCTGGCCCGAGGCGCGCTTGCCGGAGCGGGCCCGGTCGAGCCGTTCGAGCAGGGCGTCCCGGCCGCCGAGCAGGCAGCGCCCCGGCACGCGTACGTCGTCAAGGAAGACGTCGGCGGTGTGTGACGCGCGCAGGCCCAGCTTGCGCAGCTTGCGGGTCGCGGTCAGGCCGGCGGTGCCCGGCGGTACGACGAACGCCGCCTGCCCGCGGGAGCCGAGCGACGCCTCGACCGAGGCGGTGACCACGTGCACCCCGGCGATCCCGCCGTTCGTGGCGTACGCCTTCTGGCCGCTCAGCACCCACTCGTCGGTGCGCTCGTCGTAGACGGCCCGGGTGCGCATCGCGCCGACGTCGGAGCCGGCCTCGGGCTCGGTGGTGCAGAACGCGGCGACGGCCGGCTCGTCGACGGTGCCGAAGCACTGCGGCACCCATTCGACCAGCTGGTCGGGGGTGCCGGCGCCGTAGATGGCGGCCACCGCGAGGGAGGTGCCGAAGATGCCCAGCCCGATGCCGGCGTCACCCCAGAAGAGTTCCTCGCTGGCGATCGGGAGGGAGAGGCCGGTGGGGTCGGCCCAGCAGGTGGCGAGGAACTCGAAGCCGTACAGGCCGACCTTCGCCGCCTCCTGGATGATCGGCCAGGGAGTCTCCTCCCGGGCGTCCCACTCGGCCGCGGCCGGGCGCACGACCTCGGCGGCGAAGCCGTGCACCCAGTCGCGCAGATCCCGCTGTTCCTCGTTCAGGTCGAGCGAGAACTCGGCCATGTCAGGCCTTGGGGATGTCGAACAGGTTGGCGATGTTGGCGGCCAGGCCCAGGTCGCCCTTGGCCTTGAGCTTGCCGGTCATGAACATCATGACGGGGTTCGCGCCACCGGAGACGATCTTCAGGAACTCGACCGGGCCCATCGTGAGGCTGAGCTTCGGGTCGTGCTGCGGGGTCTCGTTGACGGTGCACGTGCCGTCGGCGATGGCCACCTCGTAGGTGTCGGTGCCACCGTCGGGACGGCCGGTGATGTTCCAGTGGATGACCGCGTTGGTCGAGCCGGCCCGGTCGGCGCGGAAGAGCTGCGGCATCCGGCCGAAGACCTCGCCGAGGATCTTGCCGCGCAGGTCGCCGGACATCACCTCGGCGATCTTGTCGTCCGGGGTGGACTTGACCAGCTGGGCGAACTCCTTGGGGCCGACGTTCGCGAAGTTGGCCGGGTCGAAGTCAGTCATGGGGCTGCACCTTCCGGGTATTGGCTACTCGTGCGTAACCTTACGGGCGAGTAGGTATGCTCGCAAGGTGTCCACCCCACCCACCTTCAAGCGCCTCCCCCGCGCCGTACGCGAGCAGCAGATGCTCGACGCGGCCGTCAAAGTGTTCTCCCGCAGGGGTTTCCACGCCGCCAGCATGGACGAGATCGCCGTGGACGCCGGCATCTCCAAGCCCATGGTCTACGCGTACCTCGGCACGAAGGAAGAACTCTTCGTCGCCTGCCTGCACCGGGAGGGCACCCGGATGATGCAGGCCATCGCCGGGGCGGCGGCCCCCGACCTGCCGGCCGACGAGCGGCTCTGGCGCGGGCTGCGCGCGTTCTTCGGCTTCGTCGGGGCGCACCGGGACGGCTGGGCGGTGCTCTACCGGCAGGCCCGGGGCGAGCAGCCCTTCGCCGGCGAGCTGGCTGGCATGCGGGCCCGGCTGGTCGAGGTGGTCGCCGGGATGCTCGACCACGCCCTGCGCGCCCAGGGCCGCGAGGCCGGCGAGACCGACCTGGAGGTCGTCGCGTACGCCCTGGTGGGGGCGACCGAGTCGCTGGCGGACTGGCTCGCGGACCACCCGGAGGCGGACCCGGAGAAGACCGCCACCCGGATGATGAACGTGGCCTGGCTGGGGGCCGGGCAGCTGCTGGCCGGCGTCACCTGGCACCCACGGATCACCCCCTCCTGACCCGCCGACGGCGCCCGACCCCGCTGCCGTCGCCAGCGCGGGCCGTCGACGTCGTGCCGCTGCCTGCCCCCGCGGGCCGCGTCGCCCGTCGCCCGGTTCAGCCGCCGGGTGTGGCGCGGCTCCTGCGGTGGCGCAGCCAGCGGAGTGACTCCAGCAGAAGCGTGATCGCCAGCGAGAGGCCCACGCCGGCGAGGATGCCCTTGAGCGGGTCGCGTTCGAAGGCCAGCCCGCCGAAGTAGCCGAGCAGGGCGCAGTAGAGCGCCCAGCTCACCGCCGCGACGGCGTCGAAGAGCAGGAACGACCGGAGCGGGTAGCGGACCGCGCCCATGGTGAGGGTGACCGCCGTGCGGCCACCGGGGACGTACCGGGCGGTGGTGAGGATGAGCCCGCCGCGCCGGCGCAGCGCCCGACGGGCCCACTCGGAGCTGGCCCGGCGCCGGCTGTCCGCCGGGAAGCGGGCGAGGCGGTTCGCGCCGCCGCCGCGCCCGATGGCGTACGAGACGTGGTCGCCGGCGCAGGCGCCCAGCGCGGCGGCGACGATCACCCCCACGAGGTTGGGGTCGCCGCCGGTGGCGAGCACGGCGGCGGTGATCACGGCCGCCTCGCCGGGTACGGCGGGGAAGAACGCGTCGACCGCGGTGAGCCCGAAGATCAGCAGGTACACCCACGGTGAGGTGACCAGCTGCCGGAGCAGGTCGAGCACGGACTCCATGCCTCCCATGCTCGCCGGGCGCGACCCGCCCGGTGGCCGAGTCGCCGGATCACCCGCCCTCGCCGGGAAGCCCTCGGGACGACCCGCCGTCACGCCGACGCCGGGGCAGCCGGCCCGGCCGGAACCGGCGCGGCGGGCGCCGACGTCCGGGCGGCCGGCCCGGCCGGAACCGCCGACGCCCGGGAGACGGGGGCCGGCGGGGCGAGCAGCGGGCCGTGCGGGGTCTTGTCGCCGGCGGTGGGGCCGTGCGAGGTCAGCACCACCGGAACGCCCAGCTCCGCGTGCACCGCCTCCGCCCAGTCCGGCGGCGAGGCGTCGTACACCGGACGGGAGCGCAGCAGGCGGTCGGTGAGCGCGGCCTGCCGGTCCAGGTCGCCCGGCGGGCCCGGGGTGAGCCGGTCGGTGGTGTCGTAGCGGCGGCAGATCCGCAGCGCGGGGCCGGCGAGGTCGAGGTGGGTCAGCGCCAGGCCGTCGACCCCGCCGGCCGCGGCGAGGGCGTACCGGTGGGCGACCGCGTCGAAGTGGCCGAACCGGAACCGCCCCTGCCACGGGTTGGTCGGGTTGTGCGGGTCGGCCAGCGGCAGGGCCCGGTCCTCGGTCACCAGCGGGCCGGGCCCGTGCCGGGTGGTGACCACCCGGAGCACCCCGATCCGGGTGGCGCCGCCGGACAGGCCCGCCTCGGCGAGCAGGCTGTCGGCGTTGGCGAAGGTGGTGGTGCTCCACGTCGTGTACGGGTGGAAGCCGTGCCACTCGTCGAGCAGCACCCCCTGCGCGCCCTCGAAGACGCAGGTGCCGGCGCGCAGCGCCCCGGCCAGCCAGCTCCGGTCGACGATCGCGACCCGCCCGGCGAAGCCGGAGAACGCGGGCAGGCAGTCGGCGACCGGCGGCGCGTCCAGCGGGCCCAGCTCGGCGGTCAGCCGGTCCCGCAGGGCGGTCAGCCGTCGGCGCAGCAGCGCCGGGTTGCGGCAGTCGGCCACCCGGGGCGCCTCGTCGGGGTGGGCAAGACCGTACGCGACGGCCTCGCCCACCCCGAGCCCGCAGGAGCCGTGCCGGTCGGCTCCGCGGGCGATCTCCCGGGCCCGGTTCGCGGCCCGGTGGTACGGGGTGGCGAGCAGCGCCTCCCCGTCGACGGTCAACCGGTCGAGCGCGTCGGGCACCCCGACCGAGGCGAGGTGGTCGGCCTCGGCGGCCAGCGCCAGCGGGTCCACCACCACGTGCCGCGACAGGTGCGTACGGACGCCGGGGTGGAACGTGCCGGCGCCGAACTGGGCGAACGTGTGGTGCCGCCCGTCGCGCAGCACGACGTTGTGCGCCGCCTGCGCGCCCCCGTTGAAGCGGACCACCGTGTGCACGGGCCGGGTGGCGCAGAGCCAGTCCACGACCGTGCCCTTGCCGGCGTCGCCGTAGCCGAGGTCGACCACCGCCACGTGCCTCATCGCCGGGTCACCTCTCCGAAGCCGGGGCCGACCACCGTCACGGGTCTCACAGCCGGGTCACCTCGCCGCCGGTGTCGCGGAACGCGGGCAGCGTCGACACCTCGGCGCGCCGCCCTCCGCGCAGGCGGGCCAGCGCCTTGGAGACGGTGCCGGTGGCGCCCGAGCCGGCCCGGTCGAGGTCGCGCAGGCCCTCGTCCAGGTCGATGGCCTGCTCGCCGAGCCCGACGGTGAGCGCGATGGTCTCGCAGACCGCGTCGAGGTCGTCCAGCACGACGGCGTTCTGCCCGAGCAGGTCCCGCCAGGCGTCGAGCACCTTGGCGTTGCCGGAGTAGTGGCTGCCGGCGGGGAGCAGGTAGTAGGTGTCCCAGCGGCGGGTCAGCTCGTCGACGATCTGCCGCAGCGGCACGTCCTCGCGCAGGTCGTCGCCGATGACGCGCTTCACCTCCCGGGACTTCACCTGCGGGTACGCCAGCTCGTCGCCGATGATGAACAGGTAGCCGCGCCGGCCGCGCTTCTCCCAGGAGTCGGTGGCGGTGTGCCGGGCCATGAAGTACATGGCCAGCTCGTACGACTCGGTCATCTGCCCGCCGCCGCCGCCCTCCAGCACGATCCGGCCGAGGTCGTCGTCCATCCGGTTGTCCGACTCGAACTGGCCGACCTGCAACGGCACCCGGTCGCAGGTGGCGTCGCCGATCGCGCCGAACATGATCTGCGGGTCGCTGGCGTAGCCCTGCCGTTGCAGCAGCCCGAGCAGCTGCGGCAGCTTGGTCTGCAGGACGCGCGGCACGTTGCGCATCGAGCCGGTGACGTCGAAGAGCACCGCGATGGGTGTCGAGCGGGGGTGCTCGTCGGAGTCGCGGCTCTCGCGCATCGCGTCGCGCGGGTCGAGGGCGGGGTGCACCTTGCGCGCCCCGCTGTCGCTGTAGGAGAACGCGCTCTTGCCGGTCTTGCGGCGGTAGCGGTCGGCGGCGTCGTACACGTCGGTGGACCACATTCCACTGCCCATGACAGCTCCTTACGGGTTGAGGGTGAAGGGTCGGAAGGTGCGCGGCCCGTAGAGCCGCTCCAGCACCTCGTCCAGTTCGCGCAGCAGGTGCCAGGCGTCGTCGGGCCGGGCGTCCAGGGACCGCTGGCGGCAGCCCCGCGCGAAGTCGTGCAGCTCGCGGGGCGCGCGCGGCCCCATCAGCCAGCTCATACAGAGGCTGGCCATCGCGATGTCGGTGCCCGGCCCGCAGGGCTTCTTCCGGGGGATCTCCTCCGGGTACCAGTTCGCGTCGTACCCGGGCACCAGCGCGGGGATCGTGCTGCCGACGGGGGCGGAGAAGCACCAGTCGACCAGCACCACGCCGTGCCCGTCCGGCTCGATCAGCACGTGCGGCGGCAGGACCGCGCCGTGCACGATGCCCGCCCCGTGGGCCAGGCCGAGCGCCACCAGCAGCCGCCGCCACATCCAGGCCACGTCGCGGGCGTCCAGCCCGTCCGGGTACGCGCGCCGGACCTCGTCGAGGTCGTGCAGGCCGGGCGCGGTGGCGAGCACGTTGATCCGTCGTTCGGCGCCGGTCGCGGCGTCCCGGTGCGGGAAGTCCTCGACCAGCCGGGGCACGTACGGCAGGTAGCGCGGGTCGCCGCGTTCGGCGATGGTGCGCAGGGCGTGCGCCTCGCGGGCCATCAGGTCGTTGTCGGCGGGCCGCCGGGGCAGCTTGAGCAGCCGGTCGGACCCGACGTCGTAGAGGTCGGCCAGGTCGCCCGAGTAGGCCGGCGCGCCGAGGCGGTAGTCGCCGAGGACGGTGACCTGCCGGGCCCGCCAGCGGGTGGTGACCTGGATGAACGCGTCGGTGGCCTCGGCGCGTACCGCCGGGTCGGCCGGCAGACGGTCGGGGTGCAGGGCCGCGACCAGCTCGCGGTAGCGCCGGGCCGGCTGGTCCGTGCCGAACAGGTCGGCGTCGGTGCGGGCCGCCGCGACCAGGCGGACGGCGTCGGCGGTCCTCATCGGACCGCCTCCTCCCGGGCGGGGCGCAGCAGCGCCGGGTGCAGCAGCCGGGCGTCGCCGGCCCGGTAGAGCCGGGCGCGGGGGCCGCCCCGGGCGCCGCCGCGCTCGGTGCTGGTGCCGGTGCTCTCCACGAAGCCCGGCACGGAGAGCACCTTGCGGTGGAAGTTGCCGGCGTGCAGCGGGTGGCCCCAGACCGTCTCGTAGACGGCGCGCAGCTCGCTGATCGTGAACTCGCCGGCGAGGAAGCGCGTGGCGAGCGGGGTGTATTCCAGCTTGGACCGGGCCCGCTCCAGCGCGTCGTCGATGATCCGGCCGTGGTCGAAGGCGAGCTGCCGGCCGGTCAGGGCGGTCACCGGCAGCCAGACCGCCTCGTCGGCGTCGGTGCCGGCGGCCGGGTCGGGCAGGTCGGGGGCGAACGCGAGGTGGGCGACCGAGACGACGCGCATGCGCGGGTCGCGGTCGGGGGTGCCGTAGCTGCCCAACTGCTCCAGGTGTACGCGGCGCAACCCCTCGCCGCCGAGCCCGGTCTCCTCGGCCAGCTCCCGTCGGGCGCCGGCGGTGAGGTCCTCGTCGGGGCGGACGAAGCCGCCGGGCAGCGCCCAGTGCCCCTCGAAGGGCGGCTGGCCGCGCCGGATCAGCAGCAGGTGCAGCGCGCCGTCCCGGATTGTCAGCGCCACCACGTCGACGGTCACGGCGACCGACGGGTAGGCCCCGGGGTCGTACCCGGCCAGGAAGTCCTGCTCGTCAACCATGTCTCTCTCATTCTGAGAACATCTCGCTGTGAGAACAACTTAGCGCACGAAAGCGCCCCTGCCAAGCCCGGGATCCGGATCCGGCAGGGGCGTGCCCAGCTTCGGCAGGGGCGCCTCAGCGCACGAGGCCCGCCAGGTGCGGTCGACCGCGCGAGTCGTGCAGGGCGAACCCGCCCTCCGGCAGCAGGTTGAAGCTCACCGTGCCCGGCAGCGGCACCGGCAGCTTGAAGGCCACCTCGACCGTGTAGGCGTCGGGCAGCCGGTTCTCCAGCGCGGCCAGGCAGCGGGCCTTGCTCCACATCCCGTGCGCGATCGGCCGGGGAAAACCGAACAGCCGGGCGCCGAGGCGGGAGGTGTGGATCGGGTTGTGGTCGCCGGAGACCCGCGCGTAGTCCTTGCCGACGCGGGGTTCGACCCGCCAGCGGGCCGAACCGGCCGGCGTCGTGGGCCGCCCGGCCTGGTCGCGCCGTCCGCCGCCGCCCCGCTTGCCCTCCCGGCCGAGGTACGTCGAGACGCCCCGCCAGACCTCCGTCCCGTCGACCGAGCCGACCAGCACCACGTCGACCTGCCGCCCCCGCTCGTGCGGGCGCAGGTTCTCGGCGTACGTGCGGAAGTCGAGGGTCTCGTCGGCGGTGACCGGGCGGTGCACGGTGATCCGGTTGCCGACGTGCACCACGCCCGTCAGCGGGATGGGGAACTCCGGCGCGGTCATCAGCCGCAGGGCCAACGGGAAGCCCATGACGTGCGGAAACGTGGCGGGCAGCCGGTCGGTGAGCCGGAACCCGCAGACCCGGTCGTAGTCGGCCAGGTGCGTCCGGTCGACGGTGATCCCCCCGACGGCCAGCTCGACCGCCGGGACGCCCGCCGAGCGCCGACTGCCGCCGGGGCCGGGCAGCGCGCCGAGCAGCGCCCGCCGGTAGAGCGCCCCGGCCGCCGGCATCCGGGGCAGCTCGACGCGCTCCCGGGCGCCCGTCCCGGCGCGCCCGGCCGGGTCCCGCGCCGTCCGGCCGGAGAGGTCCTGCGTCGCCTCGACCGAGGCGGCGGAGAGGTCGTGCGTCTGCTCGAGGCTCAGGTCGTGGCCGGACGGCTCCGGCTGGCGGATCGCGTCCAGGGTCTCCTGCGACAGGATCTCGGTGGGGCCGTCGATCAGCTCGTGCACCGACAGGTCGTCCGGGCCCTCCGCCGGGCGTTCCCTCCTCGCCATCACGCCCCCAGCAGGCTCTGGCCGCAGACCCGGACGACGTTGCCGCTGACCGCGCCGGAGGCCGGCCACGCCAGCCAGCCGATGGTCTCGGCGACGTCCACCGGCAGCCCGCCCTGGGACATGCTGTTCATCCGTCGGCCCGCCTCGCGCAGCACCAGCGGGACGCGCGCGGTCAGCCGGGTCTCGATGAAGCCGGGGGCCACCGCGTTGACGCTGATCTGCCGTTCGCGCAGCGCCGGGGCGAGCGACTCGACCAGCCCGATCACGCCCGCCTTGCTGGTGGCGTAGTTGGTCTGGCCCCGGTTGCCGGCGATGCCGGCGATCGAGGAGACCGAGACGATCCGGCCGCCGGCCGGGATCAGCTCCCGCGCCAGCAGCACGTCGTTGATCCGCTCCTGGCTGGAGAGGTTGACGTCGAGCACCGAGTCCCACCGGTCGGCGTCCATCCGGCCGAGGGTCTTGTCGCGGGTGATGCCGGCGTTGTGCACGACCACGTCGACCCGGCCGTGCCGGCCAACCAGGTGCTCGGCGAGCCGGTCCGGGGCGTCGGGGGCGGTCAGGTCGAGCTGGACGGCCGTGCCGCCGATCTCGTTGGCGACCGCCGCCAGTTCGTCCCCGGCCGCCGGGATGTCCAGCGCGACGACCCGGGCGCCGTCGCGGGCCAGCACCCGCGCCAGCGCCGCGCCGATGCCCCGGGCCGCCCCGGTGACCAGGACGACCTGCCCGTCGAGCGGGCGGTCCCAGTCGGCCGGCGGCTCGGCCGTGCCGGCACCGACCCGGACGACCTGCCCCGAGACGTACGCGGACCGGCCGGAGAGCAGGAACCGCAGGGTCGCCTCCAGGCTGGTCCAGGTGCCGGCGTCTGGGTCCCGCGTCACGTGGACCAGCTGGGCGGTGACGCCCCGGCCGAACTCCTTGCCGATGCTGCGGGTCAACCCCTCCAGGGCCCGCTGGGCGGTCGCCTCCCGGGGGGAGCCGCACTCCCCGGGCGGGGTGCCGAGCACGACGACCCGGCCGCTGGGCAGCACCGAGCGGGCGTGCGGGTGGAAGAAGTCGTACAGCTGACGCAGGTCGCCGGAGTCGGTGATGCCGGTGGCGTCGTACACCAGGGCGGCGAAGCGCCCGGTGGGCTCCACGGCGCCGGGATCGCGCAGCTCGACCCCGGCGGCGGCCAGGAGCTTGCCGGCCTGCTCGGCGAGCCGGGCGCCGGTCGCGGCGCCCAGCAGGACGGGGCCGGGCACGATGGGGTCGCCGGGCGTGTGCCGGCGCAGTCGCGGCGGGTCGGGCAGCCCGAGGCGCTTGACCAGCGCACGGCCGGCCCCCGATCGGACGAAGCTCGCGTACCTGTCGGTCATAGGCGTAGCCTACTGGCGAGTAGGTTGAGGGCAAGTCTTTCGAGGAGGCGGGATCGTGCAGAGCATCCGGCGGGTCGCGGTCATCGGCGGCAACCGCATCCCCTTCGCGCGGTCCAACTCGCGGTACGCCAGCGCGTCGAACGCCGACATGCTGGGCGCCGCGCTGGACGGGCTCGTCGCCCGGTTCGGCCTGGCCGGCCAGCGGGTCGGCGAGGTGGTGGCCGGCGCCGTGCTCAAGCACGCGAAGGACTTCAACCTCACCCGCGAGGTCGTGCTCGGCTCGAAGCTCGACCCGCACACCCCCGCGTACGACATCCAGCAGGCCTGCGGCACCGGGCTGGAGGCGGCCATCCTGGTCGCCAACAAGATCGCCCTCGGGCAGATCGACGTCGGCATCGCCGGCGGCGTGGACACCACCTCCGACGCGCCGCTCGCGGTCAACGAGGAGATGCGCCGCACGCTGCTCAGGCTGAACAGCGCCCGCACCCTCGGCGAGCGGCTGAGGATCGCCGCGAAGCTGCGCCCCACCCAGCCGTTCAAGCCGGAGATCCCGCGCAACGCGGAGCCGCGTACCGGGCTGTCGATGGGGGAGCACGCCGCCCGCACGGCGCTGCGCTGGCAGATCGACCGGCAGGCCCAGGACGAGCTGGCGCTGCGCTCGCACCAGCGGCTCGCCGCCGCGTACGACCGGGGGTTCTTCGACGACCTGCTGACCCCCTACCTCGGGCTGACCCGCGATGCGAACCTGCGCCCCGACACCAGCCTGGAGAAGCTCGGCTCGCTCAAGCCGGTCTTCGGCGCGAAGGGGCCCGACGCCGACGCGGCGACCATGACGGCCGGCAACTCGTCGCCGCTCACCGACGGCGCCTCGACGGTGCTGCTGGCCAGCGAGGAGTGGGCCCGCGAGCACCACCTGCCCGTGCTGGCGTGGTTCTCCTGGTCGGAGACCGCCGCCGTCGACTTCATGCATGGCGACGAGGGCCTGCTGATGGCCCCCGCGTACGCGGTGCCCCGGATGCTGTCCCGGGCCGGGCTGACCCTCCAGGACTTCGACTTCTACGAGATCCACGAGGCGTTCGCCTCGCAGGTGCTGGCCACCCTGGCCGCCTGGGAGTCGCCGGAGTTCTGCAAGGACCGGCTGGGACTGGACGCCCCGCTCGGGACGATCGACCGGGAGAAGCTGAACGTCAACGGCTCGTCGCTGGCCGCCGGGCACCCGTTCGCGGCCACCGGCGGCCGGATCGTGGCGACCCTGGCCAAGCTCCTTGCCGACAAGGGCAGCGGCCGGGGCCTGATCTCGATCTGCGCGGCGGGCGGGCAGGGCGTGACCGCCATCCTCGAACGCTGATTGCGAGGGCCGGCCCGCGGGTCGAGCTACTTGATAGTGCCGGCCGGGGCGAGCCATCGCACGGGCTGCCCGGTCACCTCGGCGATCTGGTCGAAGTCACGGTCGTAGTGCAGCAGGGAGAGGCCCTGGTGCTCGGCCGTCGCCGCGATCAGCAGGTCGACGGCACCGGCGGACCGGTGGGTGCCCCGGGCGGTGAGCTGGTCCTGGATCTCGGCCGCCCGCTCGTAGATCCGGTCCGGCATGCCCACCCAGCTGAACACCGTTCGCAGTCGGTCCCCCAGCCACCTGCGGTCGGTCAGCGAACGGGCCGAATACAGGAACTCCAGCTCGACCAGCGGACAGACCGCGAGCAGGCCGGCCGTGAGTGGCTGTTCCCAGCGGGCCTGGGTGTCGGGGTCGCGCAGGAGCCGGACCAGCGCACTGGTGTCCACCAGGTAGTCCGCGAGTCTCACGACCGGTACGTGTCCTTGTCGAGCAGTTCGTCGAAGTCGCCGGCCTGGGCCCGTCCGCTGAGTTCCGCCAGGGCGCGGGCGCGACGCAGGCGGGCAGCCCCTTCCCGCAGCGCGACGTTCACCGTCTCCTTCTTGGTCTTGGTGCCGAAGGCCGCGGCGGCGTCCGCCAGCGCCTCGTCGTCGACGTCCACCAGAATCTTGGTCACGCGCGCCCCCTATATACGGTCCGGCAGTCGATTATATCCAGCGCCGGTCCGCGTGGTGGGGGATCGAGACCGCCCGCGCCGTCGGTCGCCGAGCAACCTCACCGACCCGTCGGTCCGTTCCCCAGGCATGAGGCGAAAGCAAGGTCCGGCGCGGTGAACCGGGCCGACGAGGACGAGTACCGGCAGTTCGTGAGCGTCCGGTTGGAGCCACTGCGCATCACGGCGTACCTGCTCTGCCGGGACTGGCACACCGCGGACGACCTGGTGTCCATCACCATCGGCAAGCTCTACCGGCACTGGCGCCGGGTGCGCCGCGTGGAGCACGTCGACGCGTACGTCCGCGGCATGCTCACCAACGCCTGGCTGGACGAGCGGCGTCGGCCGTGGCGGCGGGAGAGGTCCACCGACGACCTGCCCGACCGGGCCGAGCCGAACGTGCCTGAGGTGGCACTCGCCGACCGGGAGTTACTCCTGGATCTGCTGGCGCAGCTACCGCCACGCCGCCGGGCCGTGGTGGTCCTGCGCTTCTACTGCGACCTCTCGGTCGAGGAGACCGCCCGTGCGCTGGGAATCAGCGCGGGCACCGTGAAGAGCCAGGCGGCGCGAGGGCTGGAGAGCCTGCGTGCCCTGGTGTCGATCGACGCGAGCAGGGAGGGCGCATGAGTCACCGGACGATCTTCGAAGAGGCGGTCGGTGAGGTACCGCCCAGCTCCATCGACCTGGACCGGGTCATCTTTCGGCAGCGCCGCCGTCTGCGACTGCGCCGGCTCGCCGTGATCGGGACGGCGGCTGTCGCGGTCGGCGCGATCACGGTCGGGGCGGCCGTCACCGGGGCTCACCCGCGAACGGCCCCGCCGGCGGCGCCGAGCCCGACGGTACGTACCCCGCCGACCGGCCAGGGCCAGGTCTTCACCCCCACCGACCGGGCGATCTTCGAGGCGATGAGCCGGGTGGCGCCGGACCTCGAATGGATACGGCAGGACGGCGCCTGGGAGGGCGGGGCGGTCTGGGGATCCGGGGCGAGCACCCGCGGCTACACCCCGAACGGCTATCTGGGCCAGGGGCGGGTCCGTGCCGGTGACCGGGTCGGCTACCTCGTCGTGGGCATCCCGCTGGACTGGGGAGCGTTGCAGCCCTGCCCGCCCGAGCCGATGCGGAGGGCCCGTTGCGCCACCCGGACCGGACCCGCCGGCGAGACGATCCGGACCAGCTCCGCGCGCAACCCGGATGCCGGGCCCCGCAGGAGTCCGACTGGCTTCACCATGACCCATTCGGTCTGGGTGAGGCGGCCCGACGGCGTGGTCATCTACGTCGACATCGAGGGTGAGGGCGAGGATCCGCCGCTCACCGAGGCGCAGTTGACCGCGCTGGTGCTCGACCCGGCCGTCGCCGAGGTGGCCGCAGATCCGCTCCGGGGGGACGCCCGGGCCCGCCGGCAGCTGGTCCACAGTTGGGTGCTCGCCGCGATACAGCGGCAGGCGCCGGGTGTCACCGGCGCGGAGGGCGAGGGCCCGGTGTTCACCGCGAACGACCTGGGCGCGGGTTGGAGCGACCGCGGTGCCGAGAGTCGGAACACGACGGACACCTACTGGGGTTACGGCCGGGTCATGGTCAAGCGGGTGGCCGGGCTCCTGTCGGTGGACATCCGGCGGCGCGACGCGGTTCCGGAGGGTGGCCTGGTCTGTGGCGAACCCACACCGACCCGGGTCTGCGAGGCGGGCGCGGGGCCGCGCGGCGAGCGGCACCGCACCACCACGACCCGGGACGCCGACGGGGTCGCCACGCAGCGGGAAATCGACGTACGGCGTGGCGATGGCACGTGGCTGCGGGTGACGCTCGCCGCGAACGCGAAGGGCCATCTTCCTCTCACCGTGACGCAGCAACTGGGGATCGCCCTCGACCCGACGGTCACGTTGCCCGGCGGGTGAGGTCCGTGGACGACCGACGCCCCCCCCGCGCGAAGCCGGGCGGGCGTCGCCGGACCTACGTCCTTCGCTCAGCCTGGCACGGTGTGCCACCGGCCGGCGGTCCCCGGCCGTCCGGGCTGGTGGGCGGCCGGACGGCCTCGTCGGGGTCACGTCCGCGGACGTGAAAGACTGAGGTACGTGACGATCCCGAACGTGCTCGCCAACCGGTACGCCTCGCCCGAGCTGGTCGCCCTCTGGTCACCGGAGGAGAAGATCCGGATGGAACGGCGGCTCTGGCTCGCCGTGCTCCGGGCCCAGCGGGACCTCGGCGTGCCGGTGCCGGACGGCGTGGTCGAGGCGTACGAGCGGGTGCTCGACCAGGTCGACCTGGGCTCGATCGCCGAGCGGGAGCGGGTCACCCGGCACGACGTGAAGGCCCGGATCGAGGAGTTCAGCGCGCTCGCCGGGCACGAGCACGTGCACAAGGGCATGACCTCCCGGGACCTCACCGAGAACGTCGAGCAGCTCCAGGTGCGCCGCTCGCTGGAGCTGATCCGGGACCGGGTGGTCGCCACCCTGGCCCGGCTGTCCCGGCTCGCCGTCGAGCACTCCGACCTGGTGATGACCGGCCGCTCGCACAACGTCGCGGCACAGGCCACCACGCTGGGCAAGCGCTTCGCCTCGGCCGCGGAGGAGCTGCTCATCGCGTACGAGCGGCTGGACGACCTGATCGACTGGTACCCGCTGCGCGGCGTCAAGGGCCCGGTCGGCACCGCCGCCGACCAGCTCGACCTCTTCGACGGCGACGCCGAGCGGGTGGCCGAGCTGGAGCGCCGGGTCGCGGGGCACCTGGGCTTCAGCCGGGTGCTCGACAGCGTCGGCCAGGTCTACCCGCGCTCGATCGACCTGGCGGTGCTCTCCGCGCTGGCGCAGATCGCCGCCGCCCCGTCGTCGCTGGCGACCACGATCCGGCTGATGGTCGGCCAGGAGCTGGCCACCGAGGGCTTCAAGCCGGGCCAGGTGGGTTCCAGCGCGATGCCGCACAAGATGAACACCCGGTCCAGCGAGCGGGTCAACGGCTTCGCGGTGATCATCCGGGGCTACCTGTCGATGGTCGGCGAGCTGGCCGGCGACCAGTGGAACGAGGGGGACGTCTCCTGCTCGGTGGTCCGCCGGGTCGCCCTGCCGGACGCGTTCTTCGCCGCCGACGGGCTGTTCCAGACCTTCCTCACCGTGCTGGACGAGTTCGGCGCGTACCCGGCGGTGGTCAACCGGGAGCTGGAGCGCTTCCTGCCCTTCCTGGCCACCACGAAGATTTTGGTGGCGGCGGTGCGGCGCGGCGTCGGCCGCGAGGTCGCCCACGAGGTGATCAAGGAGCACGCGGTCGCGGTGGCGCTGGCGATGCGCGAGAAGGGCGCCGCCGAGAACGACCTCTTCGACCGCCTGGCGGCGGACG
>NZ_JBPQTK010000103.1:0-22585 GCF_051386315.1 Micromonospora sp. URMC 107 | reverse complement strand
CATCTCGAAGCCGTCGACCGAGCGGGCGGGCTGGCTGTCCGGGTTCCCTGCCGCCGAGGAGGTGCTCGGGGTCCCGGACGAGGTGTTCGGGATGCCGGCCGGGCGGCGGGAGACGATCCGTGCGCTGGCGCGGGCCGTCGCCGACGGATCGCTGGACCTGGCGCCGGGCGGGGACCGCGAGGAGACCGTCCGGCGACTGCTGGCGCTACCGGGGATCGGGCCGTGGACCGCCGGCTACGTCGCGATGCGCGCCCTCGGCGACCCGGACGTCCTGCTCCCCACCGACCTCGCCGTACGCCGCGGCGCCGCCGCCCTCGGCCTGCCCGACGACCCAAGGACCCTCGACGCGTACGCCGACCGCTGGCGCCCCTGGCGCTCGTACGCGGTGATCCGACTCTGGAGAGCAGCATGAGCATGAACGACAGCACCGTCATCGACACCCCCGCCGGGCCGCTCAGCATCGTGGCCGGCCCGGACGGGGCGGTCCGGGCGGCGGGGTTCACCGGCGCCCCGGAGAGCCTGCTCCCCCTGATGCACCCGGCCCTGCGGGCGCCGCTGCGGCACCGGGCCGACCTCGGCCCGGTCACCGCCGCCGTGGCGTCCTACCTGGACGGCGAGCTGACCGCGATCGACGCCGTGCCGGTGGAGCAGCACACGCGGGGCGCGTTCATGGCGTACGCCTGGCAGGTGCTGCGCGAGGTGAAACCGGGAGACCCGGTGACCTACACCGGTTTCGCCGGGCTGGCCGGCCGCCCCGCCGCCGTACGCGCCGCGGCCGCGGCCTGCGCCCGCAACGCCGCCGCCCTGTTCGTCCCCTGCCACCGGGTGCTGCGCACCGACGGGACGCTCGGCGGCTACCGGTGGGGGCTGGACGTGAAGCGGTGGCTCCTCGCGCACGAGCGGCGCTGACGGGCAGCCGACCGGCGCTGGCGGCGGGGCGACTCCCTGCCCCGCGCCGGCGGCAGGCCCGACCGCCGCCGGGCCAAACCACGTGGTCCGGCCCCCGGCCACTGCCTACCATCGACGGATGACCGAGACGGACAGGACGGCCCGCGCCGCAGTCCCCGAACGTCCGAGCCTGGACGGCATCGAGGAGACCTGGGCACGCCGCTGGCAGGAGGACGGCACGTACGCCTTCGACCGGGCCAGGCCGACCGTACCGGGTCGCGGCGCGGCGTCGGACGCGCCGAGCCGGACCGGCCGCCGTTCCGACGTGTACGCGATCGACACCCCGCCACCGACGGTGTCCGGCGAGCTGCACATGGGGCACGTCTTCTCGTACACCCACACGGACGTGGTGGCCCGGTTCCAGCGGATGCGCGGGCGGACGGTCTTCTACCCGATGGGCTGGGACGACAACGGCCTGCCCACCGAGCGCCGGGTGCAGAACGTGTACGGCGTGCGCTGCGATCCGTCGCTGCCCTACGACCCGGACTGGCGGGCCCCCGAGGCGCCCGTGGGCGAGGCGGCCCGCAAGGACCCGACCCCGGTCTCCCGGCGGAACTTCATCGAGCTGTGCGAGCGGCTGACCGCCGCCGACGAGCAGGTCTTCGAGGCGCTCTGGCGGCGGCTCGGGCTCTCCGTGGACTGGTCGTTGACGTACACGACGATCGGCTCGGCGGCCCGGACGGCCTCGCAGCGGGCGTTCCTGCGGAACCTGGCCCGGGGCGAGGCGTACCAGGCCGAGGCGCCGACGCTCTGGGACGTGGGGTTCGCCACCGCCGTCGCGCAGGCGGAGCTGGAGGACCGGGAGCGGCCCGGGGCGTACCACCGGCTGCGGTTCACCGGGCCGGGCGGGCGCGAGGTGCTCATCGACACGACCCGCCCGGAGCTGCTGCCGGCCTGCGTGGCGCTGGTCTGCCACCCCGCCGACGAGCGGTACGCCGACCTGGTCGGCGGCACCGCCCGTACGCCGGTCTTCGGGGTGGAGGTGCCGGTGCGGGCGCACCCGCTGGCGGACCCGGCCAAGGGCACGGGCATCGCGATGGTCTGCACCTTCGGCGACCTGACCGACGTGACCTGGTGGCGGGAACTCCAGCTGGACACCCGCGTGGTCATCGGCCGCGATGGACGGCTGCTGCCGGACGCGCCCGCCGGGGTGCCGGCGCAGCCCTACGCGGCGCTGGCCGGACAGACCGTCAACGGGGCCCGGCGGACGCTGGTGGGGATGCTGGCCGACGCCGGCGACCTGGTCGGCGAGCCGCGCCCGATCACCCATCCCGTGAAGTTCTACGAGCGCGGCGACCGGCCGCTGGAGATCGTCTCCACCCGGCAGTGGTACCTGCGCAACGGCGGACGCGACGCGGGCCTGCGCGACGAGTTGCTGGCCCGGGGCGGGGAGCTGCGCTGGGTGCCGGAGCACATGCGGCACCGCTACGCGCACTGGGTGGGCGGCCTGACCGGTGACTGGCTGGTCAGCCGGCAACGCTTCTTCGGCGTGCCGGTGCCGGTGTGGTACCGGCTCGACGACGCTGGCGAGCCGGACTGGTCCCAGCCTCTCACGCCGGCGGAGTCCGCGCTGCCGGTCGATCCGTCCACCGACGCCCCGCCCGGGTTCGAGGAGTCGCAGCGGGGCCGCCCGGGTGGCTTCGTCGGCGACCCGGACGTGCTCGACACCTGGGCCACCTCGTCGCTGACCCCGCAGATCGCCGGCGGTTGGGAGACCGACCCGGAGCTGTTCGCCCAGGTCTTCCCGATGGACCTGCGCCCGCAGGGGCAGGAGATCATCCGCACCTGGCTCTTCTCCACAGTGGTCCGCGCGCACCTGGAGCACGGGATGCTGCCCTGGCGGGACACGGTGCTCTCCGGCTGGATCCTCGACCCCGACCGGAAGAAGATGTCCAAGTCCAAGGGGAACGTGGTCACCCCGATGGCGTTGCTGGAGCAGCACGGCTCCGACGCGGTGCGGTACTGGGCGGCGAACGGCAGGCCGGGCATGGATCTCGCCTTCGACCCGGCCCAGATCAAGGTCGGCCGGCGGCTGGCCACCAAGCTGCTGAACGCGTCGAGGTTCGCCCTCGGGCTGGGCGCCGCCGACGCGCTGCGGGCGCCGGCCACCGAGCCGCTGGACCGCGCCATGCTCGCCGAGCTCTCCGGCGTGGTCGCCGCCGCGACGTCGGCGCTGGAGGCGTACGACCACACGGCGGCGTTGCAGGTCGCCGAGGCCTTCTTCTGGCGGTTCTGCGACGACTACATCGAGCTGGTGAAGGAACGCGCCTACGGCTCCGGGCCGGGGGCGGACTCCGCCCGGGCGGCGCTGGCCACCGCGCTCTCGGTGCAGCTGCGGCTGTTCGCCCCGGTGCTGCCGTTCGCGACCGAGGAGGTGTGGTCGTGGTGGCGGTACGGCTCGGTGCACCGCGCCACCTGGCCCACCACGTACGAGGTGGACCGGGCGGTCCAGGGCGCCGGCGAACCGGAGCTGCTGCGGCTGGCCGCGGACGCGCTCGGCCAGGTGCGCCGCGCCAAGTCGGAGCGGAAGCTGTCGATGAAGGCGGAGGTGCCGCTCGCCGAGGCGCTCGGCCCGGCGGCCCTGCTGGAGCAGCTCACCGTGATCGCCGACGACCTCCGGGCCGCCGGCCGCATCGCCAAGCTGGACCTGCTCCCCGACCGCACCCCGGAACTCGTGATCGCCTGCGCGTTCTGACCGTGGCGCCCCGCCGCGCCCTCATGGCTCGGCATGCTCGGCGCGCTGCTGTTCCCCGCGACGGCCGCCTACGACCCGGAGCTCGCCGACCAGACCGTCTTCGTCCTCGGCGTGCACGGGCAGATCTTCATGGCCGTCGTCCTGTTGCTGGCCCTGGTCGGCTCGGCGGCGGGGCCCTGCGCATGCCCGTCCACCGTCTCGTCGAGCCGGTCCCCGGAGGAAACGGTGGTACGACGCTGTCGAGCTGAGTCGTCTGCGACATCAGCTCGAAAGCGCGCCGGGCGCGGGATGCCCCCGCACCCGCCGGCATGGGCGCCTCGCACCGTCGGCGCGGGGAACCTCGCCCTGCCCGGGTCACCAGCCGCGCAGGAGGCGCAGGCCGAGGAGGAAGGCGACGACGGCGGGGCCGACCAGCAGGGTGATCGCCTGGAGGCGGTACGGCATCCGGTGCCGGGTCAGCTCCACCGCGTTGCCCAGCACGATCACCCCGGCCAGCATCAGGAACGCGCCCCACATCGGGGCGGCCGCCACGTCGACCAGGCCGACGCGGATCAGTTGGAGCGTCCCGCCGAGCAGCAGGGCGCCGGCCAGCGCGAGCAGGGAGACCGCCCGGTGCAGCCCTCGGGCCAACGGATGGACCAGCCGCCAGCGGTAGGTGCCGGCGACCGCCAGGCACGGCAGGACGACCATCAGGGGCCAGCCCCGCCCGAACACGCCGAACATCAGCAGCGCCCCGACCGCGAAGACCAGCGCGCCGAGGCAGGCGACCACGTAGCCGGCGAAGGCCCGCCCGCCGCCCCTGGCCAGCAGCGGCCCGCCGGTGGCGGCGATCAGCGCGCCGGGGATCAGCACGAACCCCGCCCACCAGTGGAAGTGCCCGGTCGCCTGCGCGGCCGTGGTGGTCGCCGCCGCCGCCAGCCCGGCCACCGCCAGGCTGAGCATCCAGTGCCGGCCGGCACCCGGATAGGACTCCCGCGACATCACCAGCCCCGTCTCCGCGCTCACGCCGTCAGCCTCGCCCAGCCACCCGGCCCGGTCCATCCGGCCAGCCCTACCATCGCAGGTCGGGCCGGCCGGACGACCGTCACGTCGGAGATCAGCTCGTCTCGCCGGCCACGCTGAACGAGCGGAGCCGGTCGATGGCCAGCACCGTGAAGCCCGCGCTGATCAACGCGGCCATCACCGCCGCCACCGGCACCGAGACGCCGGCTTCCAGCAGCCCGGTGGGGGCCATCCGGTCGGCGAGGGCGATCACGTACTGCTGGATGGAGAGCACCTTGGTGCCGCTGACGACGTTGCCGAGCAGCCCCTCCCAGATCAGCACGTAGACCAGGCCGAGCAGCACCGGCCGCCGGGTGAACAGGCTGAGCGCCACGAACAGCGCCGAGTACGCCAGCGCACCCACCGCCGACGCGGCGGCGAGCGACAGTCCGAGGCGTACGGAATCGGCCAGCACGCCCGCGACGTAGAGCGGCACGGCGACGGTGACCGCGGTGACGCCGGCGGCCACCGCCAGCTTGGGCAGCACGATCTGCCAGCGCGGCAGCGGCTTGGTCAGGATGTGCACGACGGTGCCGTCGTCGATCTCGGCCCCGAGCACGCCGGTGCCGACGATCAGGGCGACCACCGGGAGCACCACGGCCAGGCCGAGGCCGACCAGCACCGGCGGGCCCCACTCTCCCGGGTCCACCCCGAGCGCGCGGGAGAGCACGGCGAGCAGCACCAGCACCACGGGCAGCGGCAGCAGCAGGAGGAACCGGCGACGCCCGAACAGCCCCCGCACGGTGATCCAGGAAACGGTAGACATGGTTCAGGCCTCCACGAGGTAGGAGAAGACGCTCTCCAGGGATTCGTCCTCGGGCACCAACTGCCGCACCCGGATGCCCTTCGCCAGGGCGATCTTCGGCAGGACGCGGGTGAACGCGCCGTAGTCGCCGGCCCGCACGGTCAACCCGGCGCGGCCCAGCTCGACCCCCGTCACCGACGCCTCGGCCATCAGCGCGACGGCGAGCGCCCGGTCGTCGGTGGAGTGCACGGCGAAGACGTGCGGCCGGTTGGTCATCAGCCGGCGGATGGTGCGGAAGTCGCCGGAGGCGGCCAGCCGGCCGGCGACCATCACCTGGACGGTGCCGGAGACCTGCTCGACCTCCTCCAGGATGTGCGAGCTGAACAGGATGGTGCGGCCGGCGTCGCCGAGGCGGTGCAGCAGCTCCATCATGTGCAGCCGCTGGCGCGGGTCCATGCCGTTGAACGGCTCGTCGAGCAGCAGCACCTGCGGCTCGTGCACGAGCGCCGCGGCCACCCGGGCACGCTGCCGCATGCCCTTGGAGTACGTGCCGATCCGGCGGTCCTGCGCGCCCTCCATCTCCACCAGGGTGATCGCCCGGCGGGCCGCCTCCGCCGGGTCCGGCAGCCGGTGCAGCTTCGCGCTGGCCAGCACGAACTCGTACGCGGTGAGGAAGGTGTGCACCGCCTCCCGCTCGCTGACCAGGCCGAGCCGGCGGTAGACCTCGGGGTTGCGCCAGGTGGGCCGGCCGTCCAGGCTCACCGCCCCGCGCGACGGGGCCAGGAAGCCCGCCATCATGTGCAGCAGGGTGGTCTTGCCCGCGCCGTTCGGGCCGAGCAGGCCGGTGACCCCGGGGCCGAGGCTCATGCTGACGTCGTTGACCGCCACCACGTTGCCGTACCAGCGGGAGACGCCCGCGAGGTCGAGGGTGCTGGTGGCGGCGGTCGGCGTACCGGCCACCTGGTCGACGCTGATCGTGGTCATCGGGCGGCCACCTTCCGGTATCGCAGCAGCAGCAGGGCGACGCAGCCGGTCACGAGCAGCACGGCGGCGACCGCGTAGACCGGGCCGAAGTCGCCGATCGGCACTCCGCCCTCCCCCGCGAACAGCAGCAGGTCGCCGAGCGCCCAGGTGCCCACGCCGCCCACCAGCGTCGAGGGCGAGGCGAGGAAGGCCAGTTCGTTGACCGTCTGGGAGGGCATGATCGACAGGGTGCCGACGATCGGGGTGGTCATCAGGAACACGGCCACGATCCCGCCGGCCGCGAACGCCCGCTTGCCGGTGAGCGAGGCGACCAGCAGGCCGACCGAGGCGAAGACGACCGCCCAGAGCCCGGCGTAGAGCAGGCTGGGCAGCAGGTCCAGCAGCTCGTTCCAGACCCCGCGCATGCCGTCGCCGGTGGTGAAGGCGGCGCCCAGGAACATCACCAGCTGCGGCCCGCCGAGCAGCAGCCACAGCGCGGTCATCAGCGCCAGCAGCTTGGCCAGCGGGTAGTCCGAACGCGGCAGCGGTCGGGAGAAGTAGAGCGGCAGCACGCCGCTGCGCAGGTCCCGCGAGACCAGCTCGGGGGCGACCACCGCGACGAAGAAGATGACCAGCCAGCTCATGTTGTCGGCGAACTGGGCGTACGTCATCACCGACTCGCCGACCTGGCTGCGTACCGCGGCGAGGCCGGCGGCCACCACGGTGACGATGGCGACCACCAGCCAGGGGAAGATCTTGGCCTTCGCGCTGCGGCCCAGCCCGAACGCCGTCCGCAGGCCGTGCAGGTAGAGCGCGCCGAAGACGGCCCGGCGGCCCAGCCGGGGGCCGGTGTAGCGCTGGTAGCCGATGTCGTGGATGACGCCGGTCGGCTCAGGCATGGCTGGGCTCCCTCGTGGCGAAGAGTTCGGCCACCCGGTGCCGGCGCTGGTCCAGCCGGTGCAGCGGCAGGTCCAGCTCGGCGACCGCGCCGAGGATCAGGTCGTAGGTGGCGTCGTCGGCGAGCTCGACGAGCAGCAGCCGGCCGTCCCGGCGTACCGGCAGGTCGAGCGCGGCCAGCCGGGCGGCCAGCTCGTCGGTGCCCTCGCTGACCTCGACGGCGAGCACGTCGGTGGCCGAGGTCATGGCGGAGATGTGGTCGGCGCGCAGCAGCCGCCCGCCGTCGATGGCGACCAGGGTGTCGCAGATCCGCTCGACCTCGCCCAGCAGGTGCGAGCAGACCAGCACGGAGATGCCGAACTCGGTGCCGATGCGGTGCACCAGCGCCAGCATGGCGTCGCGGCCGGCCGGGTCGAGCCCGTTGGTCGGCTCGTCGAGCAGCAGCAGGTCGGGGTCGTGCACCAACGCCTGGGCGAGCTTGACCCGCTGCTTCATGCCGGTGGAGTAGCCGCCGACCGGGCGGTAGCGCTCCTCGTAGAGCCCGACGTGCCGCAGCGCCTCGGAGGCCCGTTCCCGGGCGACCGTGCGCGGCAGGCCGCTGACCCGGCCGAGGTGGGTGACCAGCTCGGCGGCGGAGAGGTCCGGCGGCAGGGCGTCGTGCTCGGGCATGTAGCCGACCCGGGCGCGCACCTGGGCGGAGTCGGTGGTCGGGTCGAGACCGAGCACGCGGACCCGACCGCTGGTCGGGGCGAGGAGGCCGAGCAGGATCTTGATCAGGGTCGACTTGCCGGCGCCGTTCGCGCCGACCAGCCCGATGATCCCCGGCTCGACCGCGACGGTGAGGTCGGCCAGCGCGGTGACCCCACCCCCGTACGTCTTGGTCAGCGACTCGGTCGCGATCAGTGTCACGTGGTACAGCGTAGGAGGCGATGTCCGCCGTGGGCAGCGGCTCGCCCCCCGGCGCTCCCCTGATCCTGGCGGTCCGCGTCCCCTAGGGTCCCCGGCGGGCGGCCGCGCGGAGGTTTCCGCGCCGTCGGGGCGGTGGCGGACGCTCCGGCGCCGCCGGGACGGCTCGACGGCCGGGCGGACGGCGCGTCGCCGGGACGGCTCGACGGCCGCCACGCCGCAGCGGGGCGGACAGGACGGGTCCCGAACCGACACACTGTCCCCATGCGTACCCGACTGTTCCGCGCGCCGCTGACGTGGGTGGTGGTCGTCGTCCTCGCCGCCGGGTCGGCCTTCGGCCTCTACTGGTTCCAGCCGTGGAAGCTGGTCACCGACGCCGAGGTCGACGAGGCGCTGTCGAGCGTGGAGCCGACACCGGCTCCGGTCGGTTCCGCCACCCCCGCGACGGCCGCCCCCGCCGGGCCGGTCCTGGTCGGCCGGGGCGACTTCGTGACCCACGAGCACGACACGTCGGGCAGCGCGCGGATCGTCCGCCGCCCCGACGGGCGGCACCGGCTGGAGCTGGTCGGGCTGGCCACCTCCAACGGCCCGGACCTGCGGGTCTGGCTGACCGACCAGCCGGTGCGCAGCGGCACCGCCGGCTGGCGGGTCTTCGACGACGGCCGGTGGGTCGAGTTGGGCCGGCTGAAGGGCAACCGGGGCGACCAGGGCTACGACATCCCCGCCGACGTCGACCTGACCGGCCTGACCAGCGTCTCCATCTGGTGCAAGCGGTTCGCCGTCTCCTTCGGGGCCGCGCCGCTGACCCCGCCCGGCTGACCCGCCGGTCGCTACCCCGGGCCGTCGTGCCCACCGGTGGAGTGGCGCTCTCGACCGATCGCCGACCGGCTGAGAAACTGTGTGCCGGCCGGGTCTGGTTTGGGGGATGGATGAGCAACAGCTGGGTGCTGCCCGACGAGGTGCTCCGGGACGCGCCGGCGTACACGCCGCGCCCCGGTGAGCTGGCTGACCTGGAGCTGCTGCTGATCGGGGCGTACGCCCCGCTGGCCGGCTTCATGACCCGCGCCGACCTGGTCTCGGTGAGCCGCCGGGGTCGGCTCGCCGACGGCTCGCCCTGGCCGGTGCCGGTGACCCTCCAGGTGCCGACGGCGCTCGCCCAGGGCCTCGACCCGCGCGACGAGGCACGCCGCACCCTGGTGCTCACCGACGGGGAGGGCGCGCCGGTCGCGGCGTTGGAGGTCGCCGACGTGTGGCAGGTCCGCGACGGGGTGGCCGGCGTCGGGGGCACGGTCCGCCGGCTCGGCGACGGTGGCCACGGCCCGTTCCGGCGGCTGCGCCGCACCCCGGAGGAGGTACGCCCGCTGCTGCCGTCCGGTCGGGTGCTCGGGGTGGTCGCCGACCGTCCGCTGCACCGGCCGCAGCTCGCCCAGATCGCCCACGCGGTCCGCACGCTCGGCGCCCACCTGCTCGTGATGATCCCGGTCGGCGAGGACGGCGTCGGCGGGTTGCCCCCGGAGGCGCTGGTGCGCAGCGTCTTCGCCGCCCGGGACCGGATGCCGCCGGCCACGCTGGTGGCCGTGCCGCTGTCCCGGCGGCGCGACGAGATCAGCGACGCGCTGCTGCGGGCCCGGGTGTCGGCGGCGTACGGCGTCACGCACCTGCTCTCCACCGGCGAGATGCTCTCCGGCGCCGGCCTGCGGGTGCTGGTGCCCCGCGAGCTGGCCTACGACAACCGCGACGGGCAGTGGCGCTGGCGCGAGGACATCCCGCCGCGCAACCGGCGCCTGGCGCTGACCCAGCCGGAGATCGACGACCTGCTGGACCGGGGCTTCCCGTTGCCCGAGTGGCACACCCCGCCGGCGGTGGCGAAGGAGCTGGCCCGGGCCCGGCCACCGCGGCGGCACCGGGGCCTGGTGATCTTCCTGACCGGGCTCTCGGGTTCCGGCAAGTCGACGATCGCCCGGGGTCTGGCCGACGTGCTGCGCGAGCAGGGCGACCGGAGCATCACGCTGCTCGACGGTGACGTGGTGCGCCGGGAGCTCTCCGCCGGGCTGGGCTTCAGCAAGGCCGACCGGGACCTGAACGTCCGACGGATCGGCTGGGTGGCGGCGGAGATCGCCCGGCACCACGGCGTCGGCATCTGCTGCCCGATCGCCCCGTACGCCCAGGCCCGCGCGACCGCCCGGGAGATGGCCCTGGCCGCCGGCGCGGGCTTCCTGCTGGTGCACGTGGCGACCCCGCTGGAGGTCTGCGAGCAGCGTGACCGCAAGGGGCTCTACGCCCGGGCGCGGGCCGGCCTGCTCACCGGGATGACCGGCATCGACGACCCCTACGAGGTGCCGACCGACGCGGACCTGGTGGTCGACACCAGCGACCTGACGGTCGACGAGGCGGTCGAGGCCGTCCTGCACCACCTGAACGAGACGGGCTGGGTCGAACCCCGGCTCCCGTCCATCTGATCGGGCTATCCGCCTACCGGTGGTCCCCTCCTTCGCGCTAGTGTTCATCTTTGTTCGAACACGTTCGACCGCGTGAGAGCGCGTAGCTGGCACGGAGGTACGGCGGATGCTCGCTCAGCAGCGGCAGGCGGCCATCCTGGAACGGGTCCGCGCCACCGGCGGCGTGCGGGTCACCGAGCTGGCCGCCGAGTTCGGCGTCTCGGACATGACCATCCGCCGCGACCTGGAGGCGCTGCACGAGCGCGGTCTGCTGGCCAAGGTGCACGGCGGCGCCACGGCGGCCGGCCCCGGCTCGACCGACGAGCCGGGCTTCCGGGCCAAGTCGGTGCGGCAACTGGCGGAGAAGGCGGCCATCGCCGGCCGCGCCGCCGAGCTGGTCCGCCCCGGGGCGGCGGTCGCCCTCTCCGCCGGCACCACCACCGCCGAGCTGGCCCGCCGACTGGTGGACGTGCCGGGCCTGACCGTGGTCACCAACTCGCTGCCGGTGGCCGAGATCCTGCACGCCGGCGGCCGGTCCGACCAGACCGTGGTGCTCACCGGCGGCGTGCGTACGCCGTCGGACGCGCTGGTCGGGCCGCTGGCCGTCGCGGCCATCCGGTCGCTGCACCTGGACCTGCTCTTCCTCGGCGTGCACGGGATCACCGAACGGGCGGGGTTCACCACCCCGAACCTGATGGAGGCGGAGACCGACCGCGCCCTGGTGGCCGCCGCCGACCGGCTGGTGGTGCTCGCCGACCACACCAAGTGGGGCACCGTCGGCATCTCCTCGATCGTTGAGCTTCCCGCCGCACACCTGCTGGTCACCGACGACCGGCTGCCTCCCGACGCGCGGCGGGTGCTCGACGACCGGGTGGGCGAGCTGGTGGTCGTGCCCGTGACGGGCGCGGGACGGACGGCCACGACGACAGATGAGGGGATGGCGAGGTGAAGCGCACCGCGATCGCGCTGGCCGACGGCCGGGAGCTGATCTACTTCGACGAGCGGGACGACGCCGTCCGGGACGAGCCGGACCGGCGCGAGCTGCCCCCGCCGCCGCCCGCGTCGCAGTTGCGGCTGGACCCGCTGACCGACGAGTGGGTGGCCGTCGCCGTGCACCGGCAGACCCGCACCTTCCTGCCGCCGGCCGACCAGTGCCCGCTCTGCCCCAGCACCGACGGCCGGCGGAGCGAGATCCCGGCGCCCGACTACGACGTCGCCGTCTTCGAGAACCGGTTCCCCTCGCTGAGCGGCCGGGTGGCCGACGAGCCCGCCGAGATCACCCCGTTCACCCCGGTCCGGCCCGGCGTGGGCCGCTGCGAGGTGGTCTGCTTCACCGACGACCACCAGGCGTCCTTCGCCTCCCTCCCGCCGCGTCGGGTGCGCACGGTCCTCGACGCGCTCGCCGACCGCACGGCGGCGCTCGCGGAGCTGCCCGGGGTGGAGCAGGTGTTCTGCTTCGAGAATCGGGGCGTGGAGATCGGCGTGACCCTGCACCACCCGCACGGCCAGGTCTACGCGTACCCCTTCGTGACCCCGCGGACCCGGGCGCTGCTGGCCGCCGCCCGCCGGCACGCGGACCGCACCGGCGGGCGCAACCTCTACGCCGACGTGCTCGCCGCCGAGCGGGCCGCCGGCGACCGGGTGGTCGCCGCCAACGAGCACTGGACGGCGTACGTCCCGGCGGCGGCCCGCTGGCCGTTCGAGGTGCACGTGGCCCCGCACCGGCCGGTGCCGGACATCCCCGCGCTCGACGACGCCGAGCGGGACGCCTTCGGGCCGCTCTACCTGGACCTGCTGCGCCGCTTCGACGGGCTGTTCGACCTGCCGATGCCCTACATCGCCGCCTGGCACCAGGCGCCGGTACGCGTCGACCGCGAGCTGGGCCACCTGCACCTGCAGCTGTTCAGCATCCGGCGCGCGAAGGACAAGCTGAAGTACCTGGCGGGCTCGGAGTCCGCGATGGGCGTCTTCATCAACGACATCGCCCCCGAGCGCGCCGCCGAGCTCCTCCGCGCCGCCTGAGCCCCTGCACCGGTCGATCATGCATTCGTGGTGGGGGTTTTGCCCCGAACCGGGTCTTATGCGGGGCACCACAACTGCATGATCGGCGCTGGCTACGGGCATGGCCGGTGGACGGCGCGCCGGTGGCGGCCCGGGACAGGGCCCCCCGCAGGGAAGGGACGGCTGGCTGTGCGCGACAGCCGGGAAGGCTGGCTGATCGGCACGCTTGCCGCGAGGCGACCGCGGTCAACCTTCCTGGACGCGACTGGCATCTCGTCCACCCAGGTCAACGAGGCGCGCCGGAGCTGGTGACGCCAACGGCGTGTCACCCCCCGACACGCCGCCAACCGCGAGCTGGCGGCGGGAAGGGCGGAGCCCGCCGGCGAGGGCCGGCGGGCTCCTGGGTGACCCGGCGGCAGCACCACGGGGGTGCCGCCCGGGGGCGCGCGGAGGATCAGGCGGAGAGCTTGCGCGCCAGGTTCTCGTCGAGCGCGTTCATGAACTCGTCGGTGGTCAGCCACGGGGCGTCCCGCGAGATGAGCAGCGAGAGGTCCTTGGTCATCTGGCCGCCCTCGACGGTCTCGACGATGACCTGCTCCAGGGTGTTGGCGAACTCGGTGACCGCCGGGGTGCCGTCCAGCTTGCCCCGGTGGGCCAGGCCCCGGGTCCAGGCGTAGATCGACGCGATCGGGTTGGTCGAGGTCTTCTCGCCCTTCTGCCACTGCCGGTAGTGCCGGGTGACCGTGCCGTGCGCGGCCTCGGCCTCGACGGTACGACCGTCCGGGGAGAGCAGCACCGAGGTCATCAGGCCCAGCGAGCCGAAGCCCTGCGCGACGGTGTCGGACTGCACGTCACCGTCGTAGTTCTTGCAGGCCCAGACGTAGCCGCCCTCCCACTTGAGCGCGGCGGCGACCATGTCGTCGATCAGCCGGTGCTCGTAGGTGATGCCGGCGGCGTCGAACTCGGCCTTGAACTCGTTCTCGAACACCTCGGCGAAGATGTCCTTGAACCGGCCGTCGTACGCCTTGAGGATGGTGTTCTTGGTGGACAGGTAGACCGGGTAGTTGCGGTCCAGGCCGTACCGGAACGACGCGCGGGCGAAGTCCCGGATCGACTCGTCGAAGTTGTACATGCCCATGGCGATGCCGCCGCCGGAGAAGTTGGCGACCTCCATCTCCATCGGGGCGCCGCCGTCGGCCGGGGTGTAGGTGACGGTCACCTTGCCCGGGCCGGGGACGACGAAGTCGGTGGCCTTGTACTGGTCACCGTGGGCGTGCCGGCCGATGATGATCGGCTTGGTCCAGCCGGGGACCAGCCGCGGCACGTTGGACATGATGATCGGCTCACGGAAGACGACGCCGCCGAGGATGTTGCGGATCGTGCCGTTCGGCGACCGCCACATCTTCTTCAGGCCGAACTCCTCCACGCGGGCCTCGTCCGGGGTGATGGTCGCGCACTTGACGCCGACGCCGTGCTCCTTGATGGCGTTGGCGGCATCGACGGTGACCTGGTCGTCGGTCTCGTCGCGGTGCTGGATCGACAGGTCGTAGTAGTGCAGGTCGACGTCGAGGTAGGGCAGGATCAGCTGCTCCCGGATCTGCTTCCAGATGATCCGGGTCATCTCGTCGCCGTCGAGCTCAACGACCGGGTTGTTTACCTTGATCTTCGCCATCGGCCGGCGCTCCTCTCGGGGGACACGTGCTCAAGCAGTACGAGCGTACTGGAAACTGGTCGGCAGTCCCCAGCCGGCCTCGGTCGGGCCGGAACAAACGACGGTGCACGGCGCAGGGACCGCTGGAAAGATCGCCGGATGCCGCTGAGCCGCATCCTCGGGTCTATCACGGTCACCGCGCTCACTGACGGCGAGGGGCTGTTCTTCCAGCCCGCGCCGAGGCGTTCCCGGACGCCACGCCGGAGCACTGGCGCGCGGCCGACCGGTGGGACCCGGGCACGGTGACCGCCGACGACCGGTGGTGGTTGCCGTTCCGCGGCTTCGCCATCCGCGCCGGGGACGGGCCGGTGCCCCTGGTCGACGCCGGGATCGGCCCGGCCGGCTGCCCCGCCTCGGGCTGGGCGCCGGTGCCCGGCCGGCCGCCGACGCCGGGGCACACGCCCGGGCACCAGTCGGTGCTGCTGGAGGTCGGCGCCGAGCGGCTGCTGCTCACCGGCGACCTGCTGGTGCACGCCGCGCAACTGGTCGACCCCGAGCTGGCGTACGCCCACGAGGAGGACGCCGCCGCGGCGCGCGCCTCGCGGGTGACGCTGCTGCGCGACCTGGCCGCGCGCGGCCCCACGGTGCTCGCCCCCCCACCGGGGCGAGGCGTTCGTGTCGCTGTAGCGGACGGGACGACGAGGGGCACGCCGGCGGACCGGCGTGCCCCCTCGACGGGTGGTGGCTCACATGGAGGCGACGTCGCCCTGCTTGGCGCGGACGGCCTCGGCGGCCTCCTTCAGGCTGGCCAGCTCGTCGACGTCGAGGTCGGTCTCGACGACGCGCTTGACGCCCTCGGCGCCGATCGCGGCCTCGACGCCCAGGTAGACGCCGGAGATGCCGTACTCGCCGTCGACCCAGGCGCAGACCGGCATGACCTCGCCGGAGTCCTCCGCGACGGCCTTGGCCATCCGGGCGGCGGCGGCCGACGGCGCGTAGTACGCCGAACCGGTCTTCAGCAGCGCGACCACCTCGGCGCCGCCGTTGCGGGTCTTGACGACCAGCTCCTCGATCTGCTCGGCCGGCATGGCCTCACGCAGCGGCTTGCCGTCGACGCTGCTCTGCGACGGCACCGGCACCATCGTGTCGCCGTGCGAGCCGAGGGTCAGCGTCTTGACCGACTTCACCGGTACGCCCAGCGCCTCGGCCACGAAGTTGGTGAACCGGGCGGTGTCCAGCATGCCGGCCTGGCCGAGCACCCGGTTCTTCGGGAACTGGGTGGCGAGCTGGGCCAGCGCGGTCATCTCGTCCAGCGGGTTGGACACGACGATGACGACGGCGTTCGGGGCGTACTTGGCGACGTTCTCGGAAACCTGCCGGACGATCTTGGCGTTCGTCTCCAGCAGATCCATCCGGCTCATGCCCGGCTTGCGCGGCAGGCCGGCGGTGATCACCACGACGTCCGAGCCCTCGATCGCCTCGTAGCCCTCGCCGTTCGGGCCGGTGGTCACGCCGACCACCTTGGTCTCGAAGCCCTCGATGGCGCGCGACTGGTTGAGGTCCAGGGCGAGACCCGCGGGCTTGCCCTCCACGATGTCGGTGATCACGACGGTGTCGAAGACGTCGTACTCGGCCAGGCGCTGTGCGGTGGTGGAGCCGTAGAAGCCGGCCCCGACGACAGTGACCTTCTTACCCATGGTCGTCCCACTCCCTGCTACCAGTCGGTTTTCCGGACCGTATCAGTCATCCTGGCACCGAACAGGCCAGGGGCGGCGGCCATCGCCGGGATGGGGCGAACGTCACCGCCGTCCGGCTCCGGGCGGGGGCTGCGGGCGCTCAGTCGCGCTCGGCCCGCTCCACGACGTTGGTCAGCAGCATCGCGCGGGTCATCGGGCCGACGCCGCCCGGCATGGGCACCAGCTTGCCGGCCACCTCCGCCGCGTCACCGGCGACGTCGCCGGTGTAGCGGCCCTTGCCGTCCGGGCCGATGACCCGGGTGATGCCGACGTCGACCACCACCGCGCCCGGCGTGAGCATGTCGGCCGTGAGCAGGCCCGGCACGCCGGCGGCCACGATCACGATGTCGGCGGCCCGGGTGTGCGCGGCCAGGTCGAGGGTGCCGGTGTGGCAGAGGGTCACGGTGGCGTTCTCGCTGCGCCGGGTGAGCAGCAGGCCGAGCGGGCGGCCGACGGTGTTGCCGCGCCCCACCACGGCGACCTTGGCGCCGCGCAGCGCCACGTCGTGCCGGCGGAGCAGCTCGACGATGCCGCGCGGGGTGCAGGGCAGCGGGCCGTCGTAGCCCAGGACGAGCCGGCCGAGGTTGACCGGGTGCAGGCCGTCGGCGTCCTTGTCGGGGTCGATCAGCTCCAGCACCCGCTGGGTGTCGAGGTGGCCCGGCAGCGGCAGCTGGACGATGTAGCCGTGGCACGCCGGGTCGGCGTTCAGCTCGGCGAGCACGGCGTCGACCTGCTCCTGGGTCGCGTCGGCCGGCAGCTCGCGGCGGATGGAGGCGATGCCCACCTCGGCGCAGTCGCGGTGCTTGCCGTTGACGTAGGCCTGGGAGCCGGGGTCCGCACCTACCAGGACGGTGCCGAGCCCGGGGGTGATGCCGCGTTCCGCCAGTGCCTTGACCCGTGTCCGCAGCTCGTCCTTGATCTCGGCCGCGGTCGCCTTGCCGTCCAGAAGCGTCGCCGTCACGCCCAGATCGTCTCACGGTGGACGGGCCGGTGATCCGAGGACCTGCGGCAGCCCGCCGTTCGATCACGAAGGGTAACGTGCATTAAATCACTCTGAGTTACTTGACGGCGGCCGACACGCCTCCCGGATCCGGACTCGGGGGCGACTCCCGGGACAGGGCGGCACGCGCGCACCGAGACGGCCCGGAAGGACGGGGTGGCCGCGACCGGCACGCCAAGGCAGGGAGTCCTCCGCAGTTCATGGACCGATTTACGACTCGACGGCGATAGCAGAGCGAGCCTGCGGAGGCAAGACCCCTACGGCGACTCCGTTACCGGTTCGCAACCCGCCCGTTGCCGATCGCCGGCCGGCGACCTACCGTTGCCCAACGTTGCGCAGCGTAAACCCAGCGCCGGGCCTGACTGCGCAGCGTGAGGAGATGAGGAGGCTACATGCGTGTTCGTAGGCTCGCTGCCTGGACCGCCCTCCCGCTCGCGGTGACCCTGGGCCTGGTGGCCTGCGGCTCGGGCGGCGACGGTGGATCCGGCGAGAGCAACCCCGACGCGGCCGTGCGGATCGAGATCGCCGAGCCGCAGCACCTGGTGCCGACCAACACCAACGAGACGAGCGGCTCGCAGGTGCTCGCCGCCCTGTTCAGCCCGCTGGTCGACTACGACGAGGCCAACAAGCCCTACGAGGTGGCGGCCGAGTCGGTGACGTCCGAGGACAACACGACCTGGACGGTCAAGCTGAAGGACGGCTACACCTTCCACAACGGCGAGAAGGTCACCGCCGACAACTACGTCGACGCCTGGAACTACGGCGCCTACGCCCCGAACGGCCAGAACTCCAGCTACTTCTTCGAGAAGATCGCCGGCTACGAGGACGTGCAGGGCGAGGCCCCGAAGGCCAAGACGCTCAGCGGGCTGAAGAAGGTCGACGACCTGACCTTCACCGTCACGCTGTCCCAGCCGTACAGCGAGTTCAAGACCATGCTCGGCTACACCGCCTTCTACCCGATGCCGAAGGCCGCGTTCTCCGCGCCCGGCGTGCTGGCCGAGGGGTACGAGCAGGCGCCGGTCGGCCAGGGCCCGTTCAAGATGAAGGGCACCTGGCAGCACGACGCCAAGGTCGAGGTCGAGAAGTACGACGCCTTCCCCGGCGAGCAGCCGAAGGTGGCCGGCGTCGAGTTCCGGATCTACCAGCAGCCGACCGCCGCGTACGCGGACGTGCTCTCGGACAACCTGGACGTCATCAAGACCGTCCCGACCGAGAACCTCTCGACGGCCGCCACCGACCTCGGTAACCGGTTCAAGCAGAGCTCCGCCTCGTCGCTCCAGGTGCTGGCCTTCCCGACGTTCCAGGAGGAGTTCAGCAACCCGGACGTGCGCAAGGCCATCTCGATGGCGATCGACCGGGACGAGATCACCAAGTCGATCTTCAAGGACTCGCAGCAGCCGGCCCGCTCGTTCGTCTCGCCGGTCGTCGCGGGCTACCGCGACAACACCATCGGCGAGGCCGGCGAGTTCGACCCGGCCAAGGCCAAGAGCCTGTACCAGGCTGCGGGCGGCCCCGCCAGGATCGAGCTGTCGTACAACGGCGACGGCGGCCACAAGGACTGGATCGACGCCACCTGCAACCAGCTCAAGACCAACCTGGGCGTGGACTGCGTGGGCACCGCCGAGCCGAAGTTCGCGGACCTGCTGACCAAGGTGAAGGCCAAGCAGCCGGTCGGCCTGTTCCGGATGGGCTGGGTCATGGACTACCCGTCCATGGAGAACTACCTGGGCCCGCTGTACAGCAGCAACGGCTCGTCGAACTACTACGGCTACAGCAACCCCGAGTTCGACAAGCTGGTCGCCGAGGGCGCCAGCGCCGCGAACGAGGAAGAGGCGGTCAAGAAGTACCAGGCGGCGGAGGACCTGCTGGCCGAGGACCTGCCGGTGATCCCGCTGCGGTACGGCCAGAACAACTTCGGCCACTCGACCAAGGTCACGAACGTGGAGATGGATCTCTTCGACCGGATCGACCTGCTGAAGATCGAGGCCGTCAAGTAACACCACGGCACGACGGGTCGGGCCATCGGCGGACGGTGGCCCGACCCGCCATCCTCTTCGCCCTTTTTCAGAGAGACTGCCAAGTATGTTCCGCTTCATCCTGCGGCGTCTGCTCCAGATGGTCCTCGCGTTCTTCGGGACCACGCTGATCGTCTACGCGCTGATGTTCGCTGGCCAGGGCGACCCCATCCAGGCGCTCGCCGGCGAGCGCCCGGTGACGGCGGCCCAGCGGGCATACCTGACGGAGAAGTTCCACCTCGACCGGACCGGGGTCGGCGGCTTCTTCTACCGGTACTTCGACTACCTCGGGAACCTGCTCCAGGGTGACCTCGGGCAGTCCCTCACCGGACGCTCGATCGGCGACATCCTGGCCGCCGCCTGGCCGGTCACGGTCAAGCTGGCGCTGATCGCCATGGCGGTCACCATCCTCTTCGGCGTCACCGCGGGCGTGCTCGCCGGCATCCGGCGGGCCAGCATCTTCGACAACTCGACCCTGCTGCTGACCCTGCTGGTGCTCGGCATCCCGACGATCGTGCTCGCGCCGCTGGCGCAGTACCTCCTCGGCGTCAAGTGGCAGCTCTTCCCGGCCACCGCCGGCGCCGACCCGGACCTGTACGCGCTCCTGCTGCCGGGCATCGTGCTCGGCTCGCTCTCGCTGGCCACCGCCCTGCGGCTGACCCGGACGTCCGTGGCCGAGAACCTGCGCGCCGACTACGTCCGCACCGCCCGGTCGAAGGGACTGGTGAAGCGGCGGATCGTCAGCGTCCACGTGCTGCGCAACTCGCTCATCCCGGTGGTCACCTTCCTGGGCGTCGAGCTGGGCAACCTGATGAGCGGCGCGATCATCACCGAGGGCGTGTTCAACATCCCCGGCGTCGGCTTCAACCTCTTCCGCGGCATCCGCACTGAGGACGGCCCGCTGGTGGTGGGCATCGTCAGCGTGCTCGTCGTGGTCTACCTCGTCTCCAACCTGGTGGTGGACGTCCTGTACGCCGTACTCGACCCGAGGATCCGCTATGAGTGACTTCGAGACCGTCGCGGCCAGCGAGAACCAGGCCGCGCGGCGGGGACCGTCGGGTGAGCCGGGCGCGCCGAACCAGGTCGGCGTACCGCAGAAGCCCCGCAGCCTGGCCGGCGACGCCTGGCGCGACCTGCGTCGCAAGCCGATCTTCTGGATCAGCCTCGCCCTGGTGGTGCTGGTCGCCGCCATGGCCGCCGTGCCCGGGCTGTTCACCGCGAACGACCCGCGCGACTGCGTGCTGGCCCGCCAGCACGCCGGCCCGTCCGGCGGGGCGATCTTCGGGTACGACTTCCAGGGCTGCGACACGTACTCCCGGGCGGTCCACGGCGCCCGCGCGTCGCTGCTGGTCGGCGCGCTCTCCGCGCTGCTCACCGGCCTGATCGCGCTCGCCGTGGGGATGCTGGCCGGCTACTTCGGCCGCTGGGTCGACGCGGTGCTCTCCCGGGTGATCGACATCGTCCTCGGCATCCCGCTCCTGCTCGCCGCGATCGTGCTGCTCAAGCGGGTCAACAGCGACAGCTCGGCGGTCCGGATCGGCGCGGTGATCTTCGTGCTGGCGGTCCTGGGCTGGACCACCGCCGCCCGCGTCGTCCGCTCGTCGGTGATCACCGCCAAGGAGCAGGACTACGTCGCGGCGGCCCGGATGCTCGGCGCCGGCGACGGCCGGATCATGCTGCGGCACATCCTGCCCAACGCGCTGGCCCCGGCGATCGTGGTGCTGACCATCGCCCTCGGCTCGTTCATCGCCGCCGAGGCGACGCTGAGCTTCCTCGGCATCGGGCTCAAGGCGCCGACCATCTCCTGGGGCATCGACATCGACGCCGGCCGGGTGCACATGCGGGAGTCCGCCACCCCGCTGCTGGTCCCCTCGGTCTTCCTGGCGCTGACCGTGCTGGCGTTCATCATGCTCGGCGACGCGATCCGCGACGCCTTCGACCCGAAGCTGCGCTGACCCCACCCACCCGTCACGAGCGAAAGGCAGGACCGTGAGCCAGTCCGCCGTCCGACCCACGCCGGCCTCCCCGACGCCCGAGGGCGGGCACCTGCTGGACGTACGGGACCTGCACGTCGAGTTCCGCACCGGCGAGGGCGTGGCCAAGGTGATCAACGGGGTCTCGTACCACCTGGATCCCGGCGAGACGCTCGCCGTGCTCGGCGAGTCGGGCTCCGGCAAGTCGGTCACCGCCCAGGCGATCATGGGCATCCTCGACACTCCCCCGGCGGTGATCCGCTCGGGTGAGGTTCGCTACCAGGGGCGGGACCTGCTCAAGCTGCCGGAGGAGCAGCGCCGTCAGGTGCGCGGCAAGGAGATCGCGATGATCTTCCAGGACGCCCTCTCCGCGCTGAATCCCGTCTTTCCGGTTGGCTGGCAGATCGGCGAGACGCTGCGCCAGCGCGAGGGGATGTCGAGGGCGGACGCCCGCGCCCGGGTCGTCGAGCTGATGGACCTGGTGCGGATCCCCGGGGCCGCCAACCGGCTCGGCGACTACCCGCACCAGTTCTCCGGCGGCATGCGGCAGCGCGTCATGATCGCGATGGCGCTGGCCATGAACCCGAAGGTGCTGATCGCCGACGAGCCGACCACGGCCCTCGACGTCACCGTGCAGGCCCAGATCATGGACCTGCTGGCCGACCTGCGCCGCGACCTGAACATGGCGATGATCCTGATCACGCACGACCTCGGCGTGGTCGCCGGCGTCGCGGACCGGATCGCCGTCATGTACGCCGGCCGGATCGTCGAGCACGCCGACGTCCGCTCGCTGTACCGGGCGCCGGCCCACCCGTACACCAAGGGGTTGCTGGAGTCGATCCCGCGGCTGGACGTACGGGGTCAGGAGCTCTCCACCATCAGGGGGCTGCCGCCGAACCTGATGCGGATCCCGTCCGGCTGCCCCTTCCACCCCCGGTGCCCGTACGTGCAGCAGGTCTGCGTCGACGTGGTGCCGCACGACCTGGTCCTGGGCGACGGCCGGACCAGCGCGTGCCACTTCGCCCAGGAGGTCCGTGATGACAGCGCC
This sequence comes from Micromonospora sp. URMC 107, assembly GCF_051386315.1. Classification (NCBI taxonomy): domain Bacteria; kingdom Bacillati; phylum Actinomycetota; class Actinomycetes; order Micromonosporales; family Micromonosporaceae; genus Micromonospora; species Micromonospora sp. URMC 107. Next base: position 528 of record NZ_JBPQTK010000103.1, on the reverse strand, counting down.
CGCTAGCCCCACCAAGGTGCGCGGCGAGACGATCCTCGCCGTCGACAACCTGGTCAAGCACTTCCCCATCCGCCGGGGCGTGCTGTTCGAGAAGCAGGTCGGCGCCGTCAAGGCCGTCGACGGGGTCAGCTTCGAGCTGCGCCGGGGCGAGACCCTCGGGGTGGTCGGCGAGTCCGGCTGCGGCAAGTCGACGCTGGCCCGGCTGCTCATGCGGCTGGAGACGCCGACCGCGGGCCGGGCCACCCTGGAGGGCCGGGACCTGTTCTCCGCCTCCGGCGCCGAACTGCGCCGGCTGCGGCGCAACATGCAGATGGTCATGCAGGACCCGTACACCTCGCTGAACCCGCGGATGACGGTCGGCGACATCATCGGCGAGCCGTTCGAGATCCACCCGGACGCGGCGCCGAAGGGCAGCCGGCAGGGACGGGTACGGGAGTTGCTCGACGTGGTCGGCCTGAACCCGGAGCACATCAACCGGTACCCGCACCAGTTCTCCGGCGGTCAGCGGCAGCGCATCGGCATCGCCCG